>CAYODN010000100.1:0-4246 GCA_964402735.1 uncultured Candidatus Peribacteria bacterium
AATATTTTGGACAAGATGTATTCAGAACGAAGTGAATGCTGCACTCCTTAAATATTAGTTTTAGTTCTTTTTCCACTACCTTTCAAATTTTGTGAAGGCAAAATAAGAAAATCCGGATTTTCTTATTTTTAAGCTATTATTTTAAATTCCACATATAAAAAATACGGATATTGCAACCTGGAATGAATATTGCTATTATTTTCGCCTGTAAAATTAATTTTTAGAATGGGTGGCAGTGGTGAAATCAAAGGTAAAGATGGTAATTCTTTGGACGGTATACCTGAGAATGGTGCGGAGAGGGTTCCGCTTTTACCTGAATTGGGTCCGGTGAATGGAAATCAAAGTATCTTTGGTGAGCCAAGCGCAATCGGTCATAGAATTATTGCCGAAATTGATGCTGCAATAGAGCTCCCTCTTCTTAATGATTCGAAAGCCGGTTTCTCTCGCGTTCCCGGTTCCGGTTTTACAAAAAGTGATGCAACCCGAGTGGTGGACTCTCCTTCAGGAATTTTTTCAAGACCGCAAAGATCCACAGAACCAAGACAAAACGATGGTAATAGGACAAGTCCCCCTTTGGGACTTAAGCGTTCTACACCAGACTTGGGGGAAGTTGATGGTTCACAAAGCTATCTTCGATCCAAGGCAATGCAAGCTATTCGAGACTCTGCAGATCCAGCTTTGAAAATGCCAACCGATCAATATATCGAGACTGAAGTTGATGGAGGGATTCAAACCCTAATTCATATGTTGAGGATGTATTTATCGGCTAAGTCCCCTTTTTCACAATTTGAAATCAATGGTTTAATTAGAAAATATAAAAATTCGGAGATCAGTGCAGGGACTTTATCGCAAATGAGACTTGAAATTACTAATTTTGAAGCACAAAACAGACTACTTACAGATAGCCAAATCGCTCAACTTACACGTGTAAAAGTCGTGTCTGATGATTCACTTAAAACAAACGGAAGACCCTTGGAATACAAATCCTCGGATGGTAAAAAATTCATTTTAAGACATCATGACAATCTGATTTTGATTAACCTACCAAATCCGAGTTTAAACGGACTTGATTCATGGTCATCCTTTTATTTTCGTGTAGACAACCGAAGAGCCTCTCTGGTGAGAGTAGATGAAGTAAAGAAGGGGAAAACCCACAGAGAAATTGCTTCGTTTCTTTTGCTTCTTAAAGCCGACGAAAAAAGATTCGCTTTATTTTTAAACAAATAAAAAGCCCTTTTTAGGGGGCTTTTTAGGTAATTTAATTTTTAGTTTCTCTCTTTTTTAAGTCTGTATAGGTGACCTCCTGCAAGTGAGAATGCCAATAAAAGCAATAGAAAGTATGTTTCCGGACCTGATTTCGGAATGTTTGCGGCGTTGTGTTGGTCACCATCATCCGGAATTGGCGTAGGTATTGGAGTTGGTGTTGGATCCGGGTCTTCGTCGTCTGCAAGAGCAAGAACAGGAGGGGCATCTCCCTCATCATCTACCGCATCTCCAAATGGATTTTCAAGTGAAGGTGGCGCATCAACCGCATATACAAGCGAACTTTGAGCCATAATTATAGCTAATACGGCCATAAGTACCAGGAATTTTTTTGTGTTTTTCATGTTTGTTTTTGATAATTTATCATAATATTATATCAAATTCGGGCTTAAATAGCAATAATAATAGCCTTAAAAACTGTATTTTGAGTCCTTTTTTTTGGCATAATTCATAGTAATTTAAATATAATATGAAAACATACAAAGCTGCTGTTTCAAATGATGGTAGAATCACGATACCCAAGCTTGTACGAGCGACACTCAATACCCATAAGCTAAAATGCAAAATTGAAGGTGATAGCATTATTCTTTCTCCCTTTCAAACTCGTGAGGAATTTTTCGAAGAACTTAAGACCATTGAAAAAGATATGGACGAGAATGGAGGGATTCCGTTCGAAAAAGTGTGCAAAGACTTTGGGTTGTAAAAATATTTTTTTAAAGATAAGGGGCCGGTAGCCAAAGGCTACCGGCCCCTTATAAATCAGTGTTTTATCAAATTTTAATCTTCGTAAGCATCAACTATATCCGCTTCATAAATTACCAAGCCTTCTTTGTCGGTATATACTCTCAAGTTTTCGAAGGTAATTACTGCGTTTTCGTTCATTTCCTGTAATTCATCCAAGAAATAATCCGATAATTCCGAATAAATGTATGTTTGGCCATATTGGTTTTTCGCTCTTGGAAACACCGCTCTTCTTGGAACCTCAAATACCAACTGTGTGTCGAAAATTTTGTAATCTCCTTCAATGGTAAATTCGCCTGAAAATTCCACCGTTGTGTTCATAAAATTCTTTGTTTCTCCATCCGTTGCGTAAACATCAACCACTTCAAAATCAACAATAGTGTCGCCCTCGGACACATCGGCAAAAGAAAAAAGATCATCGGAACTTTCTAAAGTGTTTGGCCTAAGATAACTCGAATATTTCAAGTATTCTCCGTTCATTTTACTATCCCTTACAGCACTTGCGCGATATGTCATTTCAGCCATATCTCCACGTGTAATATTCCATCTCATTGCCGCGTTAATATCTTTATGGTAATCGGGGAATATATTTAATTTCCATGTAAATATTGCATATTTCCAATACCAAGGATCATTACACTCCGATCTTTTAAAATTTCCTTCGTCTGCGCTTTCAAAACAAGAATCCTCAACTTCCTCGCTATCAAACATTGTTTCACTGATTATTTTTATCGCTTCGGAAAACACAATTGGATTGTTTGGTCTAAAAGTATTATCCGAATATCCTTGAACAATACCTCTGGTTTTCGCATATTTGATGTATTCATAATACCACTGGTCTTCATCAACATCGGCAAAAGTGTACGCTGGAAATCCTGGGTGCAAAGGTAAAGGTTCATTCATGCCAGTAGTTTCCAAGAGAATTTTCAAGAATTCCGCCCTGGTGATTTCGTTTTTAGGTTTGAAAACATTTCCCTCGTAGCCTTTTACAACGCCTTGGTCTTCGAGCCAAGTAATCGCTGTGTGATTTATATTTCCGCCAATATCGGAAAAGAGTGCGGATGCTCCGTTTGAAAGGAAACCGATGGCTAAAAATAGAGCCAATACGGTTGAAAAAATCCTTTTCATAGAAAAAGGTTAAAAAAATAATGGGTTTTTATTAAGGTGAAAGTACTTTGATGACCACTTCCGAGCGATCCACCGTGTTGTCGGCGTCGCTTACTTCGAGAGATACGGTGTAATCGCCGGGATTATTGAAAGTGTGTGTCGGTTTTAGTTCGGAAGAAGTTGTGCCGTCGCCGAAATCCCAGAAGTAGCCGGAAATCGTACCTGTGGAACATGCCGGATCAAAGGCTGTAGTGAGAGGTGCCGGGCCTTCCTTGAATACCGATACAAAGCAGGAAAATAGCGCCACTTCACGTACTGTGATAAGCATTTCTTTCTTCGCTGTTGTGTTGTCCGAGGCGATTACTTCCACGCTTGCCGTGTAAGTGCCCACTTTATCGTATTTGTGGCTGATTTTTGCGGAACCGAGTTTTGGTGTTGTGTTGTCGCCGAAATCCCATCTATAGCTTGTGATTTGGCCCTTTGAATAATCCGATCCCGAAGCGTCAAATTGAATTGTAACCGGTACGGTGCCTTCTATTTTATCAGCCTTTAAATCCACCACAATCCCCTGTTCCAACACTTTTATCACTTGAGTTGCCGTAGATACATTATCATCGGAATCGCTTACTTTAAGCGTTGCTGTATATGTTCCCGGTTCTTTGTATGTATATTTTGCGCGCATATCGAAGGCATCTATCTTACCATCACTGTCGAAATCCCATTCGTATTGAACGATATTATTGTCCGGATCGCTTGAAAGTGAGCCGTCGAATGTAAGCTCGAGAGGTGCTTTGCCTTGAAGAAGGTCTGTTTGGAATTCGGCTTTTGGCATGCCTTTCGGTGCTCCTATTTGAATTTCCGTAACTCCTTCACCTTCCTTTCCTTTTTCATCAACAACAAGCAGCTTTACTTTGAAAAGCCCTTCTTTCTCAAATGAATGAGAAGCCGTTCTTGTCTTTATCAGTGGTGAACCGTCTCCGAAATCCCATTCGTAACTTTCTATTTTTCCGCTTGGAGAGGTGGATTTATCAGCACTGAAGATATATTGTCGGCCTTTTTCAAACACTTGTGGATTTCCGTTTATTTCGATTACGGCCTCGGGAATCAGCGACTCCAGCGCTTCAATCTCCAATTC
>CAYODN010000101.1:0-4246 GCA_964402735.1 uncultured Candidatus Peribacteria bacterium
AGCGATTTGAATTGTCCTTCGGCAAGATGCACGGGCGCAATGCTGGTTAACACAGCCACATCCGGCTTAGCAACCGAAAGAAGAAAATCCATATCCCCCGGCTTGTCCACTCCATATTCAAGAAGAAGAATGTCGCACGTGTCCTTCGAAAGTGAATGAAAAAACGCTTTTAAGATATACCAAGCCCATTTACCCGCATTGGAATACCCACTGTCGATATCCAAAATCGTAAGAAGAAGACCGAATTCGCTGTTCATACTTTTTTGGCTTCTTCTTACTCTAAATTGAGTATTTAGCACTTTAAAAATCGCCTCTTTTGTACTCGTTTTTCCTATTGATCCGGTTACCGCCACGATTTTTCCCTGGTATTTGGCAAGCCTCCTTTTCGCAAGAATTTTCAAAATCCTTAAAACCGCAAGTCTCAGAATGCTTTTCATATTGTTTTTATAAATTTATTCGAGCGGGAGTTTACCACAAGGCATTTGTTTGGTAAACTCTCGTCGTTCTTAAATTCTTTTAACCCGAAAATCATGAAAAAAACGCTACTACTGAGCCTTTTTATGGTATCAGTTCTCTCTCTCGCCTCTTGCGGCCTTACGGAAATCACTACCAACGAGGAAACAAAAGGAAACGAGACAAACACCGATAATTATTCAACTAACGATACACAAATGGAAAACGACAACGGTTCAAAAGTATCTTTCAAAATCGGCGGCCAAAACGAAATGAGGCTTGTTCCCGAAAGTGGAGACACGGTCGCGATAATGAAGACAAGCATGGGAGATATTAAAATTCTCCTCTACACGGATCTTGCCCCAAAGACCACAAAAAACTTCATCGAACTCACAAAGCAGGGAAAATATGTAAACGTACCTTTCCACAGAGTCATCGAGGATTTTATGATCCAATGCGGAGATTTTGAAAAGAAAAACGGCACGGGAGGCTATTCCTACAAAGGAGAAGGCACAATAATTGAGGACGAGTTTTCTCCTGTTCTTAAAAACGTGAGAGGCGCCCTATCAATGGCAAACAGAGGACCAAACACCGGAGGCAGCCAATTCTTCATCGTTCAAAACAAAGATGGCGCAAGCTGGCTTGATGGAAAACATGCGGTTTTCGGATTTGTTTTTGAAGGAATGGAAGTGGTAGACAAAATCGCAGGAGCCGACACAGACGCAAGCGATAGACCCAAAACAGAAATTCTTCTTAAATCCGTGGAGATCACCACACTATAAAGAATCACAAAAAAAGAGGGCTTAAATTTTAAGTCCTCTTTTTTAATTGTTTTAGTCTTCTTTCATTATCTCGTTTATCACCTTCTTAAACAAATCGGGATTTGAGTAAGCCATTTCACTAAGTAGTTTTCTGTTGATTTGGATATCTTTTTTTGTCATCGCATCAATGAGTCGGCTGTATTTGTAGCCCATTTCTCGAAGTGCGGAATTGATTCTCGAGATCCATAGTCGTCGGAATGTTCTCTTTTTGTTTTTTCTGTCTTTGTAGGCATGCATGCCGGCTTTAAGCACAGCTTGTTTTGCCTGGTTGAAGGCCTTTTTCTTTAGCCCTCTGTAACCTTTGGCTGCAAGAACGACTTTCTTGTGCCTGCGGTGGGCGGTCACGCCTCTTTTTACTCTAGTCATTGTATTGTTATTAAAGAACTATTTAGCCATTTTAACTTTTCCGGGAAGTGCTCTGGAAACTTCTTTGAGTCTTGTTTCCGGAACTTTCACTCCCGATTTTCCAAGACCCTTTTGGCCTTTGGATTTGTTTTGTAGCAAGTGTCTTCTGCAAGCCTTATCGACTTTAAGAGAACCGCTATTTCGAACCTTAATGCGCTTTTTAGCGGCACTTTTCGTTTTGATCTTCATTATTTTGTTGGGGTTAACATCATTTGTAGTGTATTTCCTTGAAGGCTTGCGGGACTTTCCACATTGGACAAATCCTTAAGAGCTTCGGAAAATATTACGAATTTTTCTTTGCCGAGGTCCTTATATACTATTTCTCTTCCTCTGAAAAGCATCGATACTTTTACCACATTTCCCGATTCAAGAAACTTTTTTGCCTGATTAATTCTCACATTAAGATCGTGTTCACCGATTTTAAATGTAAGTCTTATGCATTTCACAACGGTCTTCTTCTGACTCTTCTTATGTTTTGTTTCAATCTTTTTCTGAGTGTAAATGTACTTTCCGAAATCCATTATCTTGCAAACGGGAGGATTGGCTCCCGGAGACACCTCGACCAAGTCGAGCTCCTTCGCGCGCGCTGTCTTAAGGGCTTCTTCGATACTCACAACACCAAACTGCTCTCCATCGTCCCCTATAAGCCTTACGCTATCCGAAGTAATGTCTTCGTTGATTCTTGTTTTCTTGTTAATGTTTTTTTTATTAAAAAATATTAAACGCGCTCAATTTGAGCACAAAAATTCGTGAGAATTCTATGTAATGAGAGCCCTCTTGTCAATCGATTTCTGCTTTTTACAAATAATAAAGCTCTTATTAAAAATAAAAATTCTTTTTAAAGTTCGCCTCTGCCTTTTAGAGCCCTGCTGATAGTGATTTCATCGGCGTATTCAATATCTCCTCCCACCGGAAGTCCTCTTGCTATTCTCGTTACTTTCACGGGAAAACCGGCAAGCTTTTTTTGTATATACATAGCGGTCGCCTCGCCTTCAAGGCTCGGATTCGTTGCCAAAATCACCTCGGAAATACCACCTTTTGCCACCCTTTCAATAAGACTATCGATTTTAAGCTGATCCGGCCCAACACCATCAACCGGCGAAAGTGCGCCATGAAGCACATGATAAAGCCCGTTATATTCTCCGGTTTTTTCAAGAGCCACGGTATCGAGCACATTTTCAACGACACAAATTAAAGCCTTGTCTCGGGATGTATCCGAGCAAACGGCACAAGGGTTTTGTTCGGCGATATTAAAGCAAGTCTCGCAAAAAACGGTACCTTCTTTAAGTTTTAAAACGGACTCCCCTAAGTCTTTTATTCTTCCACCCGGGCTTGTGAGTAAATACATAGCAAGTCTTTGAGCGCTTTTAGGCCCTATTCCGGGAAGTCTCGCAAATTCGTCAATTAGTTTTTGAAGCGATTTCGGCAAAAAGTTTTGCATCTTTTTCTGGATAAATAATACAACCGCAGTATTACAAGATTTTAAAATTTTCACAACTTTTATGTTTTTAAAAAGGCGTATAAAATCCAAAAGTAAGAAATCCAAATGGACCAAAATTCAGAAATCCAAACAGAAATAAAAGTCAGTATTGAAAGGCAAAAACAAATAGACGATGCGCAAGATAGGATAATCGAAGCCGAGAAAAGCTTCAGAAGAATTTCAGAAGAATTGTCGGTCTTTGATCGAATGGCGCAAGGTTGTTTTACCGGTTTTGATAAACAAAAAACGCCGGTGGCGCAAGCCCAAGTGGTTGAAACAAAGATGGACCGAAATCCTGCAAAAAAAACACCCACTCATCCGGTTAATTCGATTTTGCCGAACACCTTAATGAATTTCGATGCGGAAAACCCAAACACGGGAAATAGCCTGGATGTTCAATGGGAAAGCCTTGCCGATGAAATAAATAATGGCTCCGAAGACACTAGAGAAAGAGTGGGAACCATAATTAGATCCGTGAGAATCAGAAGAGATCTTTAAATTAAAACTCCACACTTTTATCAGGCTCATTTTCGTTTACGATTTGCCATTTCACGACGGGACTAAGCTTCCCCGAAAGTCCGAATCCCGAAGCTTTCGGATGTCCGCCACCGCCGAATTTGGAGGCCACATCGGATACGTTTACATCTTCGCGCTGAGTTCTTATCGAGCCCTTCACAATTCCTTTGTCATCCTCGGAAAGAAGCACGCAATAAGCCGTATCAGGCACCGCGTTCAAATAATCTATCGCGCCTCCGGTATCTTTTGAAGTTGCGTTTAAGGCAGTGTAGTCGCCATGATTTACCGCCGAAACAATCACCGAGTCACTGTTTTTATATGCTCTTTCAAGAATTCTTCCCCAAAGTCTAAGCTTGTTTACCTCTATTGTTTTAAACAAATTTTTCACGATTTTCTTAAGATCCGCTCCTCTTGAAATCAGCTCACTGCATACCTCAAACACATAAGAAGTGGTATTGCTGTGCATAAGGCTTCCCGTATCGAAATATATGCCGTGAAGAAGACAAGTCGCCGTTTCCCTATCGATTTCCCATTTGCAATAATTGAAAAACGAAAACAGAATCATGGAAGT
>CAYODN010000102.1:0-4239 GCA_964402735.1 uncultured Candidatus Peribacteria bacterium
AGGCTGAGTTTTTCCGCTTTAGTGCGATGTTGAGCATGAATTATTTGAACGATCGAGAGCTCAATAAGACCGTAGACGAGCTCAAAAGCCTTATTTCCAAAAAATTCGGAGGGAAAAATTTGCCATCAATAGAAGAACAACTTGAAGATTTTTAAAGCAAATTTTGAAAGAGTTTGGTGATTTGTAGAGATCGGGCTTTTTGTTGGCTAACCCCCTGTTGTTTACAAAGGGGCGATTTTTTTGGTGCTGTGCTATTGACTTTCTTTTATTTTAGGCTTGTGGATAAAATTAACGATAGCGTGCTTTTATTTTCAACAAGCCATTTTAGCTCCGAATTTTCTGCGCGCGCAGAACGCTTGACTGGGGTATTGGTTTTGTTTTATGGAGAACGCTGAGAGTTTATATTTTTTTAGAATTATTTAATAATTTTTTAATGTTTTTATTGCATAATAAAGACGACAAAGAACCGGATAAAAGAATTCGATTTGAGTATTAATTTAACAAGATGTATTATATTTACGAATCATAAATATAATATATAAATATGAAATCAACTATAACCTTTACCACAACCTTATCCCCAAAACTAATGGAATTTCTAAGGGCGGAATCCAAAAAAGAACAAACAACAATTCGAGAAATAATCGAAAAGGCTTTAAAAAAATACCAAACTGAAACAAAAAAAGCCGAGCTTGCCGAGGCGTACCGAGAAATTGCGGATGACCCCGAAATGATTGAACTTGCGGAAATGGGAATTTCAGACTTTAATGAAATGATTAATCAACTGGAAAAATGAAACAAAAAGATATTTACTTGGTAAACCTTAATCCGTCTTTGGGAAGCGAACAAAGTGGAATCAGGCCCGTGGTAATTATTTCGGGAAATACTTTCAATACAAATCTCAAAATTAAGATTGTTTGTCCTATAACCAGCAACATTAAATACCTTAAGGTTTCGGTTTTAATCGAAAAAAACAAAAAAAATAATTTAGATAAAGATTCTGTGGCTCTTCCCTTCCAGGTTCGAGCTGTCTCCGATTCAAGGCTCGGGGAAAAAATCGGTGAAATTTCAGACCGCGAACTGATACTTATTCTAAACAAACTTAATGATAATTTGGTGTATTAATTGAGAAAAATGCACCCAGCTTGAAATAATATTCAATGGCGTTGCATATTATTTCGGTTTTTTATCCAATGGTGGCGTACACTTTTTTGCAAAATTGTGTTTTGGGGCGGTTCGTGCTATTAATGGATATATTTAAAAAAATTTTATGGAAAAATTAAAACACATAAAACTTTATTATGTCGGTTTTGCTGTGCTAATCGGTTTTTTTATGCAGTTTGTGCTTTTCAATAACGATCACGGAATCGGATATCTTATTTTTTCCGTTCTATATCTTATAGGATTTTTAAGTATTTCATATTGGGGGAAGCTCATAACACACAAACTTGCTCTTCTCTTGATAATTCCGATTTTAGTCTTAAGTATAGATATCGCACTTTTCAATAACACTCTGGTTTCGATTTTTGTGCCAATTTTCCTTTTTATTCTGCTTTTTTCGTTTTCAGTGCTTCTTACTCTAAAAAATCCGGAAAAACATTCTTTTTTTCTTTTGAAAGTGCCTTTGTTTGCGAATGTTTTTAAGTTTTTTTCAAATTCAAAAGAAGTGTTTAAAGAAATAATGATTCCAAAAGAAAAATGGAATTCGGAGGTCGGAAAGAAAATATTTTACGGAGTCCTTTATTCGATACCCATATTGATACTTTTTTTGATTCTTTTCGCTAATGCAGATGCAGTTTTCGAATCGATTTTAAACAATAAAATTTTCTCATTTGAGAAACAAGCCTTTAAGCGAATTTTGGACATAATTTTGTTTGTTTTTTACTCGATAATCCTTGCAAGTTTCTTCTTTTTTCTCCTTTCAAAAGACCACAAACTACTCCCCAAAAACCTCAAGGTAATAAAGCTGGATAAAATCACAAGCACCGTAATATTAGTACTTGTAAATGTTCTTTTTCTTACCTTTGTAATTGTTCAGTTGAGGTATTTGTTTGGGGATGTTGACTTTGTTTTGGAAAATAAAATTAAGTTTTCAGAATACGCAAGAAACGGTTTTTTTGAACTTATAGAAATTGTAATAATCGCGTTTGTTTTAATTGGATTTTTTCATCGATCTTTTTCGCATCATGGAAAAGAAAAAGTACTTGCTTATCTGCAAATTGCGCTTGTTATTCAAATTTCAATTATTGGAATTTCAGCCCTTCAAAGAATGGAGCTCTATCAGGATGCCTACGGCTATACCATCCTTAGACTTTATGTTGAATGGTTCCTATATACAGTGTTTTTTGCTCTTGCCGCCTTGATTATTGTCGTTTATAGAAACATGGAATTTCGAAAACTATTTCACTATCTGCTTATAATCGGCATCATATCCACAACTGTAGTAAGCTCTATAAATGTGGATTTATTGATAGCAAATAAAAATATTCAAAAGGCAATAAACGAGACTAATTCAAAGGAAAATGCGCTTGATTTTGCGTATTTGGACAAACTATCGGTTGATGCGGTTCCTGCATGGTTGGAAAACAAAATACCCGATACCTTTCAGCCAACATTTAACATTCCTCATTCAAAGATATTGGAAATTAGCCATTCGAATTCGTTTTTTGAGTTTAATTTGGGAAGAAAAAGAGCTTTGGACTTGAAAGATATTATACTTGAAAAATTATATAGAAAGTGAGTTTTTCACTTATTGCTTGCTTTCCTTGACAATAGGTGCGTATGATGCAAACTAATTTAATAAATAAAAGTTAAAATGGAAAAATCAAATCGTGGAGGAAGAGGCGGTAGAAGCTTCGGCGGAGACCGTGGAGGAAGAAGTTTTGGTGGAGATAGAGGCGGAAGAGGAGGAAGCCGTGGCGGTAGAGGTGGTAGAGATTTCGGAGACAGACCTGAGATGTTTGACGCTGTATGCAGCGATTGCGGAGAAGATTGCCAGGTTCCGTTCAAACCAAGCAGAGGAAAACCGGTTCTTTGCAGCGATTGCTTCAGAGGAAGTGAAGGCAGAGAAGAAAGAGGCGGAAGAGATAGGGGCGATCGAAGAGACAGAAGAGACAGAGGTGACCGAAGAGAAGATAAAAAGAGATACGACGCAGTGTGCTGTGAATGCGGTAAAGATTTCGACTTACCTTTCAGACCTTCTCCGGACCGAGCCGTATATTGCTCGGATTGTTTTGAAGGAAAAAAAGGCGAAAGTGAATTCTCAAGAGGCGGAAATGCTTCAGAAGAAGCCGATTTCAGTGAATACTTTGAAGAGAAGTTCGCAGAACTCAATGCAAAACTTGATGCGGTTGTAAGACTAATTACAGGCAAAACAGAAGAAACAAAGCCTTCAAAAGAGAAGAAAGCCAAAAAAGAGGTAAAGGAAATAGCGGAAGCTTTAGAGGAAGTGGCAGAGGTGGCAGAAAAGAAAACGAAAAAGGCTAAAAAAGCTAAAAAATAGAAATATTCGAAAAAGACCATCTATAAAAGGGTGGTCTTTTTAGTTTAAACTTTTTTTAAGAAGACTTATGCTCATCGCCCGTGTTAATGGGCTTTGCGGCTCAAAGAGCTCGTCATTCGGAATAATTTTCAAGTTCTTTGCCGTTGAAATGAATGCGAGAAACCAAAAATCAAAGGAACTTATAAAATTTTCGTCGATTGGATTTTTGATCTGAACAAGGATTTTTAGCGCCTCGGCTTTTGTGATGGGCTTATCGGGATAAAAATTTCCATCGGCAAATCCCTTTATTATTCCTTTAGAATAAGCCGTGTATACCAAGTTTTTGTACCAAAAATCTGAATTCTTAGGAATATCCAAAAATTCTTTTTCGCTGAATTCAGGATCTCTATCGGAAATACAGTGCGTCAGCAGGGCAAGCTTTAAAAATTCTGCGCGAGTGATCGTTTGATCGGGAAGAAATAAATCGGGCGAGTATCCTATTAAAAGTGGCTCTGTTCCAAGACGAAGGCTTGCAAAAGACAAAATTTCCATTTTTAAGGGGTGGCCTTCCAAATCGGAAAAAGCTTTGGGGTTTTCGTTTGTGGAAAGGCAGGAATTCTCGGGAAGAACGATTTGCTCAATGATTTGTTCCTCCTCGGGATTTTCTTGTGGCGAAATTTCGGGCTCTTTTTCCTTTTCAGGAAGAGGCCAAACAACACCTCCCCCACCGCCGCCACTGGGAGGAAGCGCTACATTAA
>CAYODN010000103.1:0-4176 GCA_964402735.1 uncultured Candidatus Peribacteria bacterium
CGTTAATTTATTTAACCGGGAACGGAAAAGGTTTTGAGAAGCTTTTGGGTAGTATTACGGGCTCAATATCCGATACCTACGGAGCCGCTAAAGATAATTTTACAGGTGGAAACGGACCTATGGACTTCGCAGAGTGGGTTCTTGAAAAAGCAGGAGTTGACGATAATGTAAAGAATGTGCTTGCTACCATGGGAATCACCACTGAAAATGTGGCTGAAGTGCTTGGAAAGGGGCCCAATTCCATCGACAATTTGGGAATGGTGGTAAATATGAGCTCAAATCCGTCTTCACTCGAAATCAAAGAAAAAGGAATTGATAACGAAACTCTTATAAAACTCAAGGAGGCGAAGATGAAAGATCTTTTAGAGTTGGCCAAAGAGAGCGATAAAAAAGATCCTACAGCAAAATTTATTCCTCCGAATTCCGAAAGTATAAAAACGATTTTCCCCGAATTCAAGCTTGTTGCGCTTCCAACATTTCGAACACATAAAGAGCTCGAAGAAATCAAAGAAAAATCAAGTATTCTTAAAACGGGAGGCCTTAATTCTTCTCACTACAATTACGTGGAACTTGGCCAAATGCTTTATAATATCGTTGCCGCGATGAGGCTCGGATATGATGAGAGAATCAGGCCAAACGATCCGGATTACGGAAAAGTAACTTTCGATGCGGCCATTAATAGCGGAGAACTCGAGGGTATGACCGTTCGCCACTATCTAAACGCACTAAACGAATACACACAACTTGAATCCGCGAAATATATCGCAAGGCTAAAAGAAATTTCCGAGTCGATTTCAGAGAAGAATCCCGGATTTACCGAACAAATGGAGCTTAAAGTAATTGATATCGATGTAAAGACTGGTGTATACGATGTGCTTGTATATGGAATGCCAATGAGAACCGTTTACAACCCCAAAACGGGTGGTTTTGATTTATATTTGTTCTCAAAACTTAGTAAAGGAAAAGTGCCTGATTCAAGCGATGTGCCATTTTTGAGAATTCCCGAACAACTAAAAAACGGTATTTTTGAAGAAAAATTCGGCGAAATTGTGGAAAGAGACCTTCCAAGGCTTGAAACCGCAATTCCTCAGAAAACCGTTAAAATCAACGATAAGGAATACAAACGAGACGATATGACATTTGGTCCTTTTAAGCGCTCCGCTGGAAAATGGACGATGAATGTTGTTTCAAAAGAGGAGCTTGCTAAAGGAAATCAAGTGATATTGATGGTTGCCGAGGTGTTTTTCGATGGGATGGGCGCTCCGCAAGTAAAATTCCTTGATAGATCGGAAGCAAAAGGTGAAATGGAGCAATTCGCTTTAACTAATACACCCGATAAACAAGAAGCAAATGGAAAATTCGATCATTTAAGGGACATCATAACAAACAAAAATCTTGTTGATGCCGAATTTGTTGATAATCTTGAATTTGTTCCGATTTCATATTTGGAAAATTTTAATATTTTCGACTTTAAGATTAATGGATTATTTCTTAAAGCTACATACGATAGTGATAAAAACGAATATCAAATTTATAATCCGTATGAGCCCGGCGTAACAGAAGCATCGAAGACCGTTCTTATTGTGCCTTCGGAGCTTAAAAACGAGGTCTTTATTGAAAAATTCATAAAACCGAGACTTAGTGGAGTGCTTGATTTAAGCGGGGAAGTCGAGGTTGATGGCACAAAATACAAACCTACTGATAAGAAAGTCGGTGATATATATTGGGATGCTAATAAAAAGGTATATATTGCTCCTATATTTAGCAATTCGGAGCCTAAAATTTCTCTACAAGAAGCCATTATTTCTTTTGACACAGATAATAATCCTCAAATTAAGTTTGTTTCATCTAAAGAAGTAATAAGTAAAGAAAAAGAGAAAGAAGATGCAAAAGCTGAAACCGCATCTAATTTGAAAGAAATAAATGATTTGATTTCTACTATGAAAAGACCTTTTGAAAATGATACAGGAAACATTGAAGGCTATAAATCACCCGATAATATAGAGATTATTAATGAAAATGAAATTATTATCAAAACCTACGGCAAATCATTTGCAATAATCAAAGAAGCCGAAAATCAATGGAATTTTAAAGAAGAAAAAATGAAAGCCAAGGGTGGTTATAATTTAGCCCAAACTATCATTATGGCAGATTTAGCAAATAAGGTTTTAGTATTTAGAGAAAAATTTCCAAAAGAAATAGAGATTTTCCATTTGGACGATGAATTTGTGTTAGGTTTAAAACACGCCTGGGGAAAAACCAAAGGTGAGACTGTTTTGACTTATAATGAGGTAACCGCGATGAAAGCATATTTTAACGCCTCCGATTTTATCGGTTGGACGCAAAATGTAATTGATAAAGCTAGTAAATTTTCTAATTCTTCAACCAAGACTTCTGATAAAACCACTAGTAGTTCTCAAAAACGGCGCGCGGGTCCTTTGATGACCGGAAGATAATTTTATACAAATTGCCATTTTTTACTTTTGTTTCACTTTTTTAAAAAATTCTCTTGATTTATTTTGAAACTTAAGTATATTGATATTGTATATTTGAGTACACAGATTATTTATTTGTTTAGAGAAAGCGGTAAAGAGTTGCTGCCAGGGTCTAAGGCAGATTAAATATAAGACCAATTGACAAATGAGCTGTTCCGCAGTTCTAAATAATCTCTTGCTAGACTAGGTGCGTCAGGCTTTCACTCGATGAAACGCGTGATACTCCCTAATTCGGGCAGGTCCCTTCGCCCAAGTTGGTGAAGGTGCATAAGAAAAGACTTCTCAAGTCTCTTGGAAAGTCTTTTTTTATTTGCCTTTTTGGATTTATCTGTTAAGATGAGCGCGAAATTTGGTCATGGTGAGCTTAGCTCAGTTGGTTAGAGCATCGGGTTGTGGTCCCGGGGGTCAAGGGTTCGAATCCCTTAGCTCACCCCATCAATTTTGCACAGCAAAATTATTTTTTTGCGTTTCTAAGAGCTAGCTTCGAGTGGAAAATTCGGTTTTTGAAAACAAAAACTGCTTTTAATGCTTCAATAAGACCTTTTCATCAAAGCTTAAAACCCCTTTTAAAATAAAATCCGCGAAATACTTCACTCTAGATTCTTCCATTGATACATTATTTTGGCTTATGTACTGAGAAATCGTTACAAAGCATAATTTTTCAAGAAAGGGGTTTGGGGATTTTTTATTTCCATTTGTAATTATGGCTCTTTTTTCGACTCGTTCTTTGTTTTCCAGTACATAGGACAAAATTTCGTTTATCCAAAGATTTAATTCCATTCTCATTACAGGGCTTAAATCCGTATCTTCACCGAAAATAGATATTTCTGAATATTTCTCCGTAGATGTGCCGAGAATTTCTTCGATTTCCTTATTCGAAAGCCGAATTATAGCTAAAACAAAGCCTGCCGGAATGTTTTTTTCCAGGCAGTCCGTGATTTTCTCAACTAAAAGTGTGTTTTTTGAATTTTTAATAAAATCGAGGAGGATTTTATACAAATCCTCCTCTTTCTTTTTATGCTTTTGTTCTTTCTTTTTTGCCGCTCTCATCTCTTTCGCCGCTTTTTGCATCTTTTCCTCAAAAGCCTGAATTTCCGCTTGGCTTAGTCTTTCTTTTTTATCAGATGCGCCGAAAACTTCAAAGTTTTCCATTTATTAAACTGCGGTTACGTCGACAAAAATATCTTTGTATGTTCGTCCGTTGAACTTTTTGATCGCTTTTTCTCTGAAGTTTACAACTCCATCAGTAAGCGAAAAAATCGTGAAATCTTTTCCCATTCCAACATTTTTGCCTGGGAAATATTTTGTACCTCTTTGTCTGATAATAATACCGCCGGCCCTTACGGCTTGGTCGCCAAATACTTTTACTCCCAGTCTTTTGGCTTTGGAATCTCGGCCGTTTTTGGTACTACCACCCGCCTTTTTATGTGACATATTTGTGATTGTTATCTTATTTTTGCCCGTGTATATTAAAAGACTTGTTTTGTTTTTGCAAGATTAAATCGTTTTATGGTATAATTATATGAATAAATATGTCTTTATGCGCTTATTTTCGAGAAAAATCCGACTTCTTACTCTGTTACTGGCTATACCGGTGTTTTTTTCTAGTTATGGCTTTGCGCAGACCCTGGATGACGATTCGTTGATTATGAAATTTAAGATTGAACAAGGCTTTAAGGAT
>CAYODN010000104.1:0-4053 GCA_964402735.1 uncultured Candidatus Peribacteria bacterium
TAATTTTTACAAATTGAAAGAGGCCGTGCCCTCCTTCGAGGGGCGGTCTCTTTTATCATGGAACCACCTTGATTGGTGCACGAAACAGACTGCGAGAGTGGCTGAATTCCAAGTTTGGGTATACCCTCAAGTTATTGGCAATTTTCCACTCCAGCGGGACTCCTTGTTTTTTCCATTTAACTAAATCAATAAAGCTCCTGTGTTTCACTCCGAGCAGGTCGTCCACAATCTCGATCGGATCGAGATAGTAAACTGGAGAGAGGTTAATCGGCTTCCCGAACAGGGAGTGAGTAATTCCCGCATGGTCTTTGTAAGCTACCAGCTGATCGTACCACTGAACTGCGAAGATATACGGAACCTCCTTAGCTGCCGTAAGGTTTCGTTCTTGATGAAGAAGAGGAATCTCAATGGTCTCGTAGTTGTTGAACTCGTAAACCAACAACTGAACCATCGTTGATACGATCTCCGGCTTTTCGTCCATAATTTTTCCTTTTTCCTTTGTCTGTTGTCGTGTTAAGGTTCCGCTTTTTCGAACTGTTTCGCCGTTCGGCAAAACTTATCACGAAAAAAGCGAAATTAAATTATATAAATAATTTTTATTTGTCAAAGCCTCAATGTTTATAATAATTATGCTGATTTGAATTTTTTAAACAATAGTATGTATAGAATATTTCTGTGTTCTGATTTTCCCATGTCATTCTTTTTTCCGGGATTTATTATGTAGCCTTTATCAGTTGAAAAACATTTTTGGGCACGAGCTAAAATATTTTTTTAAGTACCGATTTATGTTTAAGTATTTTGCAACAGACGAGAAACTCAAATAATGCATCACTTTTTATCTGATCAAGTTTTTTCTCAACCAACTTTTCAGTTTGGATTAATAAATTTTTTGCCTGAGTCCTTGTTTTAATGGGTAAATTTTTAAAATAAAACAATGTTTCGTTGATAATACAATGAGTTGTCAAATAAACTAAGTTGTTTAAATCTTCACTTTCTGAATATGAATATTCTTCATCTAAGATTTGAGAGACTTTTCCAATCAATGAAAAATCTTTATCGTTTTTATAAAATTTATTATAGAGATATAAAAAATTCATTGCGTGAGTTGACATTGTTGAAATTCCTTTGTTGTCTTTTAACAAATTCTCGATCATTAAGGCAATTTCTTTCTGATCGAATGTCAATAATAGCAAATCTTTCTCGTCTTCATTAAAAACGTTTTTCATAAATAATATATGGAATAAAAATTTATTTATTCTTAGTAATTTGGAATATTTTTTGAAGAAGGATGTTCGTTTGTTTTTCTTTAAATACTCAGTTTCAATTTCTTTAGATTTACCAAAAAAATCCAGATATTTTTTCTTTAACTCTAAAAGTATTTGCTTATATTTTTCGTCTTTCGTGTACAAAAAAAGACGAGTATAAAAATGAAACTGATATTTTATATCGAGTTCATTAATTCTACATAAATAATTTTTTTCAATTAGGTTGGCTATTTCTTTGCTTGTCATTGTTTTTTCCGATTATATTTTTAGTCTTCCAAAAATTTCACAAGAGCGCGAAGACCATGAGCTGTGGCGCCTTTGCTTTGGTGTTCTTGAGGTTTTGAAGTAAAGGCCGTGCCTCCGATATCTATATGTGCCCAGGGGAAATCCTCAAAAAAGGCCTCGAGAAAGGCCGCTCCTTTTGCGGTGCCGGCTTCACGTTCGCTTGTGTCTGCGTTTTTTATATCAGCGATATCCGAATCGAGGGCGCTACGATAATCCTCGTGAAGCGGAAGTTCCCACATAAGCTCGCCCACCGTTTCGCCCGCTTTCATTAAGCGATTTACGAGATCCAAAGTATTTGAGACTATACCGGCATAACGATTACCCAGGGCTATGGCTACAGCTCCCGTAAGCGTTGCGATCGTGATAATCGTTTGCGGTTTTAATTTTGTGGCATAAGTGATCGCATCGGCAAGCACAATTCGGCCTTCTGCATCGGTATTCGTGATTTCCACCGTCTTTCCGCTATACATTTTAATAATATCCGATGGCTTGTATGCGTCGCCGGAAATCAAGTTTTCGGCGAGAGGCATAATTCCAATCACATTCTTTTTTATTCCGAGATTTTTCAGCACCTTCATAACACCAAGCACAGTAGCAGCTCCGCTCATATCCTGGTGCATCGTTTCGATATAATTTGTTGGCTTAAGCTTGTATCCTCCCGCATCGAAAATAAGGCCTTTACCAATCAACACAATCGGCTTTTCTTTTGAGGGTGCGCCTTCGTATGTCATTACAACTACTCGGGGCGGTTTGCTTGAACCTTTATTCACCGCGAGAAGCCCTCCCCATCCCATTTTTTTAAGCTCTTTTTCACCAAAAACCGCAATCGATAAATCGTTGTCTTTTGCGATTTTTTTAGCCTCCACCGCAAAAGTGACACTATCAAGCACATTCGATGGAGCGTTTACCAAATCTTTTGTGAAAGAAGTAGCCTCTGCAAGAAGTTCGGCTTTTTTAAGAAGAGGTTTTAAATTTTTCGGGAAATTATCGGAAACGAAAGTGAGCGATTTCATTTCAAAATTCTCTGTTTTGGACTTGTGCTTCGCGACTTCGTAAAGCGAGATATGAAAGGCCTCGAGTATATCGGGAATATCATTCTGCATTTTCTCCGGAAGCATAAGGGTAGCTAGCGTGAGCTTTTTTGATTTTAAATATTTTGCAATTTTACCCGTAAGCCTTCTGCTTTTGTGCGTATCGAATTTATCGATTTCCCCCGCTCCCACAAACAAAATTTTATCCGGAAACTTTTTGGATTTGTGATAAGTAAAAAGCATCTCTCCGAATTTCGGTTCGAATTCCTTCTTTTTCACAGATTCTATAATCAGTTTTTTAAGCTCAGTTGGGAGATGTTTATCGTAAAAATCATCGAGCTTTGTAGAGAGTGTCTTTTTTTTAACGGTGTCATTTTCGAAGACCGGCAAAATCAATATGCCTTCGTGATCTTTTATGGATTTTTCAAGATATATTTTCATAGGAGGAAGGTTTATATGCTATGAAAATATAATAGAACGAAAAAAGGAAAACGGCAAAAAATTTTAACGAGTATTGCTTAAATTTATTTCTAATTTAGAAGTCTAACGGAAATAATAATATCTTGTCTTAGTGTTTTGCCTTTTGCATTGTCCAAATATTTTCGAGCTTCGGCTCCCATCGCGCTTAGCCCAAAAATAAGGTGAGTTAGGTTTCCCATATTTGCACTACCCGCTATCGCTTTGGTTCCTTCCCTTCCTATCCGGTTATGCGTCAAATCAAGGATCCTTAGGTTTCTCATATTTGCACTACCCACTATCGACTTCACTCCTTCATCTCCTATGTGTTCCCATCCCAAATCCAGACTCACTAAGCTCACCAAAGTTTTACTTGCCGCTATTGATTTAGCACCTTCGTCGCCTATGTTTGTTGTAAAACACTTCAGCGTAGTTATGCCATATAAAAGATTGCTTTTATTCAAGATTTCAATAAAATCATTGAATCCTCCCGGATTAACCCGCACATTTAGGCCACCATTTTCTTCTCTGATTTCAATTAATTTCTTTTCCAGCAAATCCAATAATTTTTCATAATATTGCAGATTTTCAAACTTTTCCAGAAGGCCTTTTGCGTCTTCATTATACGATGATCTTATTTCGAGGAGTTCCTTTTCTGTTTTTGCGTTCGTAAAAACGGACTCGTAGTTTTCGAGACTTTTGAGGCGCTCTTTCAGCTCCTTAATCTTTTCCCATAATTCTTTGCATTTTTGTGTCTTCATTTGATGGGGGTGAGGAAAATTTTTAGCATTGAATTATTATATCCGGTCTTAGAGTATTGCCTTTGGCGTGGTCTAAGTATTTTCTTCCTTCGGCACCTATTTGGTTAAAACATAAATCTAGGCTCGTTAGTTTGCTGATGTGTGGGCTTTCCGCTATCGCCTTCGCTCCTTCATCTCCTATTGCGTTATATTTCAAATCAAGGCTCGTTAGGTTTCTCATATTCTCACTTTCTGCTATCGCCTTCGCTCCTTCCG
>CAYODN010000105.1:0-3961 GCA_964402735.1 uncultured Candidatus Peribacteria bacterium
TAAACTTCAAGTCTTTGGGCATTAAAGCGAAAATAGTTTCTCGAAGGTTTTCATTGGCTGATACACCACCTGCTAAATGCACTTCCTTAACATCGGGGAAATTTGAAAGAGCCATCATAAGTTTTTCGCTTAAAGCTTCGTTTATAGCCTTCTGAAAACTCGCCGCAATATCGTTTTTGAAGTTTTCGGGTACATCTTTTTCCTCCTTAAGGTTTTCTTTTTGAACATACTCGGTGAATTCTTTCAAAACGGCTGTCTTAAGACCCGAGAAGCTAAAATCCAGGCTTCCTTTTCCAAGGAAGGCCCGAGGAAATTTAAAGGCATCGGGATCGCCTTTTTTAGAAGCCTCCGAAATTTTCGGTCCTCCGGGATAACCCAGTGAAAGAATACGAGAAACCTTATCATAGGCCTCTCCGGCAGCATCATCTCGCGATTGACCAAGGAGTGTGAAGTCGAAATGATCTCGCATCAAAATAAGTTCATTGTGCCCGCCCGATACGGTGAGTACAAGAATCGGGAACGAAATATCGTCTTCTATATCGAGAAAATTCGCATAAATGTGTCCGTGAATATGGTGAACGGGAATAATTTTTTTATTTTCCACAAAGGAAATAACGCTCGCAGTCTCGGTACCGACAATAAGTGAACTAATAAGACCGGGTCCCTGAGTAACGGCAATTGCATCAATGTCCTCCATCGAAACCTCGGCAATTTTAAGGGCCTCATCGATAGCGGGAATCATATTTGAAAGATGTTCACGCGCAGCCACCTCCGGTACTACACCACCAGTTTCATTATGAATCTTCGACTGTGATTTGATTACGCTGGAAAGCACTTTTCTCCCATCCTCCACAACCGATGCGGACGAATCATCGCAAGAGCTTTCAATTCCCAAAATTTTCATTTTTGTTGTTTATCCACTCGAAAATAGCTTTTTAAGGCTGAAAAATCAAGAAAAGCATTTTTCGAAGCAAAAATTTTTGTATCTTCATTCCGTAATATTTTTAAAAAAACAAACCCCAAACGAAAAACCGCTTGTTTTAGCCAACGCCCCCGTTTCGCATTTGCTTAATAACGAAAAACAACTCCTAATCATATTCCCCAAAAAAAACACACATAATTTTTCCCCAAAACCCCTTCCCCAAGCCCAAAATCACCCCAAAAATTCCTGCCGGCAGGAATTTAATTTCTCCGAAAACTTGCTTCTTCGAAATTAGTTTCGTTGCGCGGAGGGTGTTATTTCAATATAATGATAAAGGATTTTTAGAAATTTTTTTGTATATATTTAAAACAAAAAGATGAATGAACAAGACAAGACAAGACAAGACAAGACAAGACAAGACAAGACAAGCACTATAAAGGATTATCATCACGATACAGAGTGCGAAACGAAGTTTCGCACAGTTACCCTCGCGGATTTTTGTCCGTCGTTGCGATGATAATTTTCGCGATTTTGGTGATTACCGGGCTTTCCGTGCAAAGAGCAAATATTGATAGGCTTCAAAATATCAGAAACACAAACAACTTTTTAAAAGCAAAAAGCCTTTCCAAAAGCGTACTTGGCAGACTTCAGCAGATTATGAATAAGTATGATGCAGGCTACAATCTAAGTGTACATTGTGAGTTTTCGGGTGGGGCATTAAACGAAAAAGCCTCTCCTTTGCCGGATAGTAAATTTTGTGAAACTAATTTTTTAAAAGTTGTAAATCCTTGCACAATAAGCACATATTCTACGAGTCAGAACTGCAAAGATGGCCATTTCAACAAGAACGAAATCGTGATTGATGCCGAGATTAAGGGTCGAAATACAGGAAAAATCGATGGACAATGCCTTTCTTTCCTTAGCGGATGTTACACTGTTCCGCCTCTGGGAGAGGGAAGCGCGGGAGATCGTCACTGGATGCCGGTGAAAAATTCGGCAAAACGGGATTGCTCTTTATACGAGCCCACAGGTACAGCAAGCGATTTGGATCACGAATGCAATTGGAATAGGTTAAGCTTCGGAAGCACGGCAACTGATAGGGTAGTGATACCGATGTATTATACGGATGGAAACGGAGCCATAGTTGAGCCGATCAAGACTGGAGGATTTAATGAAAACTTTATTTTACGAGTACGTACACCTTGCAAAAAGTGGGATGAAGCAACGGGGGAATGTAATGAGAGATACTCGCTCTACACAGGGACAAATAACGTAGACAACGACATCATTCTACAGTGGCAAATCACGGGCACTTGCGATGACGGCCAGGATTGCGGAATTTTACCATTTATTAAATTTGATAGCGGAAGGTTGAATAATCTTTCCTCTGGAATTGATGAACGAAGAATAAATGGCCAAAATTTTCCGCCATTTGAGATAACCAATGAAGTTTTGACTGATGAAGTTACATTTATTAGTTTATTGGCTATCAGTTCCATAAATTATTCCGCTACAAACCAATTTTTAGGTTCTTTATTAGGTGATATTTATAAACCCAGTTTTAATTTATTCCTTTCCCATCCCTTAATTTCAACCAATAGCGATGAGTTTATTCCATATCTTGAGTATCAGTTTTTAACACCTTTCCAAATTTCAAGTCCGAAAGCCAAAATGGATGTGTTAGTAAAATTTAATGGAAACTCATCAAGCGCATCTTTGGAAAAGACTGTAAGTGGAGCCCTAATTGACTTCGCAGTGCAAAACTAGGCATTGACACAAGCCTTAAAATATGTAAAAATAATAGTCTTTAATTAAAATAATTATGAGTAATTTAGAGAATGGAAATGCTAAAATGAAAGCAAAAGATATGGCGAAAAAAACAAATAAGCCAATACCAACTGCAGTAGACTCCCTAAAGAATGCAATTCCTCTGAAGGCAATTCCTTTAATAGCTGTGCTCGCAGGAATAACAGGAGCTTGCCAAAGCGAAGAAGGAAGACACAAACCTGATAATTCAAATATAAATACAGTTGAACAAAAGCTGAACGATTATGATGTTGAGGATGTTAGTTTGCTAGAACCTTTTCAGTGGGCAACTAATCATGGAGAGTATAATGGGCTTCAGGTTGTATATAAAAATGGAAAATATATTGGTTTTTTTGATAGTTTGGATGACGGCGAACGATATTATGTGATTTCAGATACTTTTGAAGGATTAAAAGGAAATCTCACGCCTGTTTTTTTAGCTGGAAGTGAAAATCTTAGAGCAGGATCTGTGTTATATCATCCCATTAAGGATAAGCTAATTATGGGGGGCACAAGATCGTCTTCAGAGGATATTCGTACTTACGACATAAACGTGAATGGGGATTTAGTCTCAGTTTCAAATAAACAAGATGCTTGTGATACACATGTGGGAAGTGTTGGGATTTTAGGTCAAGGATCGATAGATAATAATGGAAGGTTTTTAGCAAATTTTGGTGGAAGAATAGATGAAATAGATTTAGCTACTTGCTCTCGTCTCTTAACTTCTCTTAATCCCGACGCAGGCCTACCCGACCAAGACCCCACATTAGCCCTTCCCGACAATTCATACATCGGAGCCGTAGAGTATTCGCCTGGAGTATATGTACTTGCAAAAGGCCCCACTGTGGATGATTTGAAAAACAAAACCAACCTTACATACCTAAAACACAACAACGCATTCATTCCAGGATCTAATGTAAATATCTTCGTAGATCCAGCTACAAATTTTGTACACGTATATTTCGAAACCTCTACCGGCTTTAAAGTAGCCACCATCGAAACTAATTGTGGCGATGGAGTTTGTGTTACCGGCGAAAATGCCACCACATGCGCAGCCGATTGCGAAGTTCCGCCGGTTTGCGGCGATGGCAACGTAGAAGGCACCGAGCTTTGCGATGACGAAAATTGCAATGCAAATTGCGATGATTGTAATCCCGGCTATGAATTATCCGGAACTTTTTGTGTAGCGCAAACTCCGGACACCGACCTTGATGCAGAAACCTTCGATACATC
>CAYODN010000106.1:0-3953 GCA_964402735.1 uncultured Candidatus Peribacteria bacterium
AGTGGTTTCGGATAATGTTTCACAAAAAACTATTGATGATATTTCCCTTCTAGCAAGCCAACTTTCGAATTTAAAATCAGTGGCGGAGGGTGAGGAGGATAAAAAGATCGTGTCTGTATATATGACAAAAGTGATTTCGAAAAAGGGTGTGCCGAGGAGCGATCGTTCTTATCTTCTCTATGGTAAGGCTTCCATTTCGGAAAAAATGGTAATCGACGATCAGACTTTGAATTTCGATATTTATCCTTCCAGCTTTTTTCAGGTGAATACTTTTCAAGCTGAGGAGCTATATAGAATCGTTCGCGCTTTCGCCATGGAAAAATCTCAGGGAGTTGTGTTTGATTTGTTTTGCGGAACGGGTACGATCGGGCTTTTTCTTTCAAAACATGTGCATCAGGTGATAGGTGTGGAACTTGTGGAAGATGCCGTGAAGGCTGCGCGTGAAAATGCGCTTAAAAACGGTATTTTTAATGCGGACTTTTATCTCGGCGATGTTTTCAAAAAACTTTCAGAAATTCGAGAAAGGCCTTCTTTGGTTGTTGTTGATCCGCCGAGGGCCGGCCTTAGCGAAAAATCCATTTTAAAACTAAATGAATTCTCCCCTTCTCAGATAATTTATGTGTCTTGTAATCCCGCCACTTTGGCTAGGGATTTGAAAATTTTCTCGGAATTCGGCTATCGGATTAAAAAAATCAAAGCGGTTGATATGTTTCCACACACTTATCATATCGAGACCGTAGTGCTTATCGAGAAGGATTTTTAAGGACGAAAATGTTTTCTCACATGTCAATTTCTTTTTTTGGGCTAATCGGAAATTTTGGCTTATATTTGTGCAAATGATAATTTCATAAATATGTTCAAAATCAAGTATTTGCTTCTCGGAATTTTGCTCTCGGGATTCGCTTTTTCGAGTAGCGCTTTTGCGATGGATATTCGCACGGGTGAAAATCTTTTTATCACTGAAACGATCGTGGATGATCTTTATCTTGTTTCAGGAAATATTACGCTTAATGCCGATGTTATAGGCGATGTGTATGTACTTGGAGGTTCGGTTTCTATAAACGGAACAATCTCCGAGGATCTAATCGTTATCGGTGGAAAAGTTACCGTGATGGGAAGTGTGGGAGATGACCTTCGCGTGCTTGGAGGATCGGTTTCCGTTTATTCAAATGTGGGAGATGATATTATTCTTGCCGGCGGAACGCTTGATATCGGGCCCGGAAGTGTGATAAACGGCTCAGCTTATGCAAGCGGAGGGCTTGTGAGTTTGGACGGAACAATAAATGAAAATTTATCGGGAAATATTTCGATGCTTCTTTTAAACGGAGTTGTAAACGGAAATGTGGATATCACGGTTGAAAATACCGTTACTTTCTCGAATGGTGCCCGTGTAGGCGGAGACTTTACATATCGAAAACTTATCGAGGACAATATTCCAAAAGGAGTTGTTTCGGGTCGTGTGATTTACAAAGAATTTTCGAATGTGCAGGAGAGCACAAAAGATTTTAATTCGCTCGGAATTTTCGTGGCGATGAAATCGTTTTCTCTTATGAATGCCCTTTTGATTGCACTTTTACTTGTAATTTTCACACCGAAATTTTTGGAAAAATCCGCTGAAGTTGCAAAGGTGAATCTTCTAAAAACTTTTGCGGTGGGTCTGCTTACATTGATTCTTGTGGTTGTGGGAGCCGTTATTCTGCTTATGACTCTTGTTGGAGTTCATATTGCAATAATTTTCGGATTTATTTTTGGCGCGATGGTTTATTTGGCGAAGATTTTCGCTTGCACACTGCTTGTGAGTTATATCGTCGATTTCAAAAAGAAAAAACACCTAAAGCTAAAACTTTTCTTTGGAATGGCTCTTTGCCTTATCATTTATTACATGATCGGAATGACACCTTTTGTGGGATGGATTCTTAATATGATTCTGTTTTTGACGGGACTTGGAGCTATGGTGCTAACAAAACAATACTACGTCCTTTATTTAAGAAACAAAAATCAAATTTAAAAACAAAAGAAAAAAGGCCGGAAAAAATCATCCGGTCTTTTTTTATGATTTGAGTTTAATGATATACTCCAAGGCTTCTTCTCGTGTGGTTAAATCGCCTTCGATTTGAAGTGTGCGAATTTCCGTGAGGATTTCCCCTACTCTTTTACCGTTTCCAATACCCAAAATTTGCATTACATCGTTTCCGGTTACAAGGTTTTTTGGTATTAGTTTTAGCCTTGCGATTTCTGATTTGTAGGCGCGAAGAAGATCGTGATATTGAGATAAATCAACCGGGGTAATTCCCATCGCGTCACACCTGTAAAGCTCGAGCAGATCTTCAAAATATGGCTCCATAAACCAATGAGTTCTTCTTTTTTCCGGCATTTCAAAAAGCGGAACAACCATCATATGCTTTGAAATAAGCCAAGAAGTTTTTTGAATAATTTTAGCCGGAAACCTTAGCCGTTTTAATATTTTTTCCGCTATTTCCGCTCCCACTTCCGCGTGGTGATTGTATCTGATGCGATCGTCCACATCGAAAGTATCGAATTTTCCGATATCGTGAAAAAGCACGGCCCATTTAAGAGCAAGATCGGGCTCTTTTTCTCTTAGCGGATTTGGATCGATTTCCTCTTCCATTAGAGAATCAATGCTTTGAAGAGTGTGATCCCAAACATCGCCTTCAGTGTGATATTCAAGGGGTTGGGCAAGGCCTTTGAGCTTCACCATTTCGGGAATAATATGCTCTAGAAGGCCGAGTTCGTAAAGTTCCTCAAATGCCTTTCCGGGCCTATCTTTCATTATTATTTTATTCAACTCATCGCGAATTCTTTCCGAGGAAATTTTCGTGATAAGGTGCGCGTGCTTTTTTATCGCCTCATAAGTGTCGGGGTGATATTGAAAACCGAATGCGTTTTTAAACCTTACCGCTCGAAGAATTCGGAGATGATCCTCGAGAATGCGTTTTTCAGGATCACCGATAAACCTGATCAGTTTTTCCTTAAGGTCTTTTTGACCGTCCACAAAGTCGATGATTTTATCTTCGCTAGGATCATAAAACATTCCGTTAATCGTGAAATCGCGTCTTTGTGCGTCCTGTTCCGCATCAGTGAAAAGCACGGCATCGGGCCTTCTGCCATCAGAATAACCGCTATCCGAACGGAAAGTTGCAATTTCAAAAGCTATTCCGTTTTGAATGGACCTAATTACACCGAATTCCTTTCCAAGCGGAATTGTATGATCAAGTATTTCTTCGATTTCGCCCGGTTTTGCGCTAGTAACAATATCAATATCATGCGGTTCTATGCCAAGAAGCATATCTCTTACGCAACCGCCCGCCCAATAAGCCGTATGCCCGGCCTTTTTTAAAGTGTTGATAATTTCTACCGATGTGGATTTCATTTTTTCAAAATTTGATATCTCGTTTAATTATACAGGAAATTTCGTGTTTTTTGAAACGAATTAAGGCGAAATCGGATATTTGGGTTTGGGGGTGATTTCCTGCCGGCAGGAATTTTTTGGGTGAATTTGGGCTTGGGGAAGGGGTTTGAAAAATTTTTTAATGATACCAATGCAAAATTTTTCGCTTTGCGAAAAATGTGGATTTTGTAATGAATAAAGCATTACGTAACGACTCGAAGGCAAAATTTTGCCCTTTGGGCAAAATGGAATGCAAAATTTTTTCGCAAAGCGAAAAAATGAGGCTTTTGTAATTAATAAAGTGTTATGTAACGACTCGAAGGCAAAATGGGGGTTTTGTAATTAATAAAGCATTACGTAACGACTCGATACAAAATTTTTGCTACGCAAAAATGGGGCAAAATAAAAAGAGGCCCGAGTCTGTATTTCGAGCCTTTTTAGAATTTTTGTTATTGTTCTGATCCTTTTCTTCTTCGAAATTGCATTATTATTCCGAGGACTGCAAGACCCAAGGCTGCCGGAATTACTTCCAGCTTGCCGTCCG
>CAYODN010000107.1:0-3924 GCA_964402735.1 uncultured Candidatus Peribacteria bacterium
GGAATTTTAGAAGCGCCTCCCGTAAGTACAACTCCGGCAGGTAGCATTCCGTCGCGATTTATTTTTGCAAGTTCATCTTTAACCAAAAGGAAAATTTCGTGATACCTGGCCTCTATAATCTCGCAAACCGTTTTTTTGGAAACAATATGCGTATCCAGTTTGCTTACAAGTGAAAGATCAATTGATTCGCGATCGTTTACATCTTCAGGAATAACGGAACCGTATTCGATTTTGATTTTTTCGGCGGTATCAATCGAAGTGCGAATACCTATAGCCACATCGTTTGTAACGTTTTCACCACCAACCGGAATAACGGCTGTGTGAACCGTGGCGCCATCTTCGAAAACACAAAGCGATGTGCCACCGCATCCGATATCTATAACCACAACGCCAAGTTCTTTTTGTCGTTTTGATAAAACGGCTTCAGCAGGCGCTAAATTTGTAGGAATAATATCATCAATATCAACGCCCGATTGAAGTACGCATTTTTCGATATTCTTAATAATCGGCTCGAAACCTGTGACAATGTGTGTTTCAACTTCAAGGCGAATACCCGTCATTCCGACCGGATACTTAATGCCTTTTTGCTCGTCCACCGTGAAAGTTTTCGGAATTATTCGAAGTATTCGTCTGTTTGAAGGGATCGAAACGGCTTGGGCCGCTTGAATTACTCTGTCCACATCCTCCTCGCTGATTTCGTTTTCCGCTTTAGCTACAGCAATTACACCTTTAGAATTTATCGAATCGAGATTCGTACCACCAATTCCCAAAAAAACATGATTTATCGGCTCACCGGCCATTCTTTCTGCATCCTCAAGTGAGGAGGAAATCGAGTTTATAGTTTCTTCAACATCGATAACAGCCCCTTTTCGAAGCCCCGTAGAGAGTGCATTTCCAACCCCGATGATATTTGGAACGGGGTTGTTTTCTTCCTGAATTCCGACAACCGTGCGTATTTTAGAGCTGCCTATATCTAGGCTTGCTACCACTTTTGATCTGGCCATAAGTTTTAGAGTATTTTTTTATACTGCCCGATAATAAAGCAATTTAAATTTCTATACAAATAATTTTGCTTGATTCGGTGTTTGAAAGGGGAGGTGTGTGCAAGTTTTTTGTTCGGTCAAGTTTGGCGTTTTATTCTTAAAATTCGGCATTTTAGAAAAGCGATTTTTGCTCGAATTTTTCCTCTTTTTTCTTTTTTTCGTAAAGCTTAAGCAGTGTGTCCGTTCGTTTCTTTAAACTTGTAAATTTCATCTTCTCAAAAAAACTTTTCAGAGCGTTTTCGTCGAATTCATAAATTCTGGATTTTTCCAAATCCAAAGAAATCGGAGCATCTTTTACAAGAGTGCCGAGGTGTTTTGATAAAAATGCATTTTCTTTCCCGTTTACAAGCTTCTCTTTGAGAGCTCCCTTAAAATCATCGATGTGTTCGTATATATTTTCCAGAGAACCGTACTCTGAAAGCAGCTTTTGAGCCGTTTTTTTGCCCACTCCGGCCACTCCTTTTATATTATCCGAATTATCACCGAAAAGACCCTTAAAATCCGCCATTTGGGAAGGTGTAAGTTCGTATTTTTCCCTTACCGTCTTTTCATCGAATTCGATCATCTCGCTAACACCCCGAATGGGGGCAAGTACATGAACATTTTCACAAACAAGCTGAATCGCATCTCTATCACCCGTGAAAATCAGAGTTTTTAAATCGGACCGGCTTTTTGCCTGAGTGGCGAGAGTGGCGATAAGATCATCAGCTTCAAAGCCTTCAAGCTCAAATTGAGGAACCGAAAAACTCTCCAAAAATTCTTTTGCGGCCGGAAACTGCGTGTATAAATCGTCCGGGCCTTTTACTCTTGTGCCTTTATACTCAGCGTACTCTTCGTGTCTGAAGGTTTTTCCTTTTTTATCAAAACATACGGCAAGAAAATCCGGAGTTTCTTTCAGAAGAACGTTTATAAGCATCGAACAGAAGCCAAGAACAGCCTGTACACTTTCTCCGTTTTCATCCTTCATCGGAGGAAGGGCGTGGTAAGCTCTGTGAAAAACGGAATTTCCATCAACGAGAATAAGTTTTTTCATAATGTTTATTGTTTAAGTCAAGGCACTTCTTTCGACTTGTGTGGGCCAAATATGGTATTATAGACAAATAAAAATAAAAACAAAAATGCCATATCAGAGTGTCGACGAAACAATAGCACAAAAAACGGATAGAAAAAAACGGCTTTTTAGTTCTCTTAAATTGAACTCCTCAAAAAAAAGACCTCTAATTTCCATAATCACCGACAAGGAATTGTCGCAGGCGCAGGTGTCCGTTTTAAGGCAATTTAATGAGGCGACGTCCACTTTGAATGCCGATTTTCTGATACTTTCGGACTCCCCGATGGACGGGCTTCCAAATTTTAAATTTCTGGAATTTAATCTCGGAAACAGAGAGCTTGTGCTTGAGGCTTCCGACATAATCATCGCCTACGATTTCAATGATTTGGATGAGATTTTTATGCAAGGCTGTGTGCCGATTTGCAAGGAGAGGGAAGGGGCTTTGAATTATAATGCGCAGGAAGAGAGCGGGAATTCGTTTATAATTAAAAACGATAGCGTTTACGGGCTATTTGAAGCCACAGTAAGAGCTATCGAAACTTTTAAATTTCCATGGGATTTCAAGCATATCGTAAGAACCGGAATGAGGATCCAAAAATAATTATTGGAGAGATCTTCCCGAGGAGCCTACGCTTGATCCAATGTTTGTGACGATGTCGATGATGTCGCGGAAATTGATGTATTCGATGATGTTTAGACCCATCAGTTTTCCAACCGTTCCAACTATCACGGTAGCCATTATTGTGATGATCAAGCCTACGATTGCGTATCTGATTGTAGATACCGCAGATTTGATTTTGTCTTCTTGGCCTCCGGAAAGGATGAAGGAAATACCTCCGATGAAAATAAAAATCACGGACAGAAAAGCCGCGGCAATTATGGCATATGCTATACCGCGGTTTATCAATTCCACTATTTCATAATCGGCGGCGGCTTCGATGATCGATTTGCCTCCGTCCGGTGAACTTAAGTTGTTGGCCATAATTATTTAATTATGAAATAAGCTTTGAAAGCTTATACTTTTTCAGGTTCAACAATTTTGAGATTTACTCTCGCATTGTTTTTCGAACCGATGATTCTTAGCAAAATTCTAAGGGCTTTTGCTGTTTGGCCGCTTTTTCCAATGATCTTTCCCATGTCTGCGGGATTGACTTTTAGAGTGAGAAGTACGCCCATTTCATCGATGTCTCTCGAAACTTCAACATCATCGGGATTTTCGACGATCTGGCTTACGACATACTTAACAAATTCTTGATCTGTCGCCTGGTTAGTCATTGTTGGTAGGTTAGGAATTATTACATTTAAGTAAGAGGTATTTTTTTGCCCCTGAAATTATTTGCGGAAATGTATCAAAGAAAAACTAAGCGGCAGGGGCCGGGCTTGGTTGTTCCGCAGGTGCTTTCTTTTTCTTGGCTTTCTTTGAAGCCGGATCCAAATATTTGTCCATATCGGAGAAACCGTCTTTTTTAAGAAGTACCGCTAAAGAGGCCGATGGTTTAGCGCCGACGCCCATCCAGTAGCTTACTCTTTCTTTTTTGACGGTGAATTTTTTTGGATTTGTCGCAGGAAGGTAGTGTCCGATTTCTTCAACAACGTGACCGCCTTTGATGGCTGCCGTGTGTTCTTGAACGATTACTTTGAAACTCGGTTGTCCTTTTTTTCCCGTGCGAGATAGTCTGATTTTTAGCAAGGTATTATTTACTTAAACGGATAAAACTGATTTAACGAGCTAAATATTAAATGGAAAGGATATAAAGTCAAGGGATTTCTAAGTAAAAAGCCGTGATTTTCAAGGTTTTTAGGTTTTTTAGGTCTTTTGAATAATAATTT
>CAYODN010000108.1:0-3915 GCA_964402735.1 uncultured Candidatus Peribacteria bacterium
TGCAATATAGCTATGCAACTCGCAAAAAACCTTAGTACAAGCCCTATGGCTATAGCCCAAAAAATAATCGAAAACATACAAGAGGACGAACTAATCGAAAAAGTGGAGGTGGCGGCCCCGGGTTTTATTAATTTTTTCTTATCGAAAAAAGCCCTTACAGATGAGCTATCAAATGTGCTTGATCAAAAAGTTAATTATGGAAAACTCACAGTTGGCAGTGGCAAGACCATCGTAATGGACTATTCTTCACCGAATATCGCAAAACCTTTCGGAATACATCACATAATCACAACCATTCTCGGCCAATCTCTATACAATATGTATCGAGAAGTCGGCTTTGAAACGGTTTCCGTGAACCACATAGGGGATTACGGCACTCAATTTGGAAAGCTCATTGTCGCATACAAAAAATGGGGTGATAAAAAAGAAATCGAGAAAAATCCAATCGATGAACTCACAAAAATTTATGTAAAATTTCACGAAGAAGCCGAGAAAGATCCAAGTCTTGAAGATGAGGCGCGCCTTGAGTTTAAGAAATTCGAGGAAGGTGATAAGGAAAACCGACGCCTTTGGAAATGGTTTGTGGAAGAGAGTTTGAAGGAATTTCAAAAAACATACGATAGGCTAGGAGGAATGCATTTCGACCATATTCAAGGCGAAAGTTTTTACGAAGATAAACTGGACGATATTTTGAAAGAAGGAAAGCAGCGTGGCGTTTTTGTGGAAGGGGAAGAGGGAGCCTTTGTAGTGAAGTTTGATGAGCCCGATATGCCACCGCTTGTTGTTCAGAAAAAAGACAATTCCACACTATATTCCACAAGGGATTTCGCCACAATGAAATACAGAATTTCCAATTGGCATCCCTTCAAAATTTTCTATGTGATAGGTGGCGAACAAACACTTCAATTCAAACAACTTTTTAAAGCATGCGAACGCTTTCCATGGTATCACGGAGAGGGAATTCATATACCCTATGGGCGTATGAGTTTTAAGGACAAAAAGTTTTCCACAAGAAAAGGAGATTTTATAAAACTCGATGAGGTGCTTGATGAAGCGATAAATCGAGCCAAGGTTTTGTGCGAAGCAAAGAGCAAATCTTCGGCCGATCTGGAAAAACTTGCGGAAATTATAGGAATCGGAGCCGTGAAATACAATGTGTTAAGCCAAAACAGGCTTACGAATATTATTTTCGATTGGGATAAAATGCTTTCACTGGACGGAAACAGCGCACCATATTTGCAATATGCCTATGCGAGGGCGAGAAGCATTTTAAGAAAATCAAAAGAAGAAACGGAACAAAAATCGAAAAACGAGGATGGAAGCGAAAAGATTGATGCGGTTTTGAGGCTTTTGCCTTTGTATAAGGAAAAGCTTTTGGAATCTTGTGAAGATTTCAGACCAAATGTGCTTTGCAATTACCTTTATGATTTAGCGAAGGCTTATAATTCTTTGTACAATGCGGTCCCGATGCTTACAAATTCGGATGAAAACGAACGAAAACAATTGATTGAAATATCGGATGCCGTGTCTCAGATTATTAAGAACGGACTTTTGCTTTTGGGAATTTTTGTAGCGGAAGAAATGTAATTTCTATTGAAATACTTATAAAACTTGCATATATTAGGCAAGCACGACCAAGGAGAGATGGCTGAGTGGTCGAAAGCGGCGGTCTTGAAAACCGTTAGGGCCGTAAGGCTCTCTAGGGTTCGAATCCCTATCTCTCCGCCATTTTTTTCACGAAGTGAAAAAAATTTGTTTGCGTAAGCAAACATTGCCCTGAGCTTGTCGAAGGGCAATAAGGCCAAAAGGAAATACTCGAGCCACTTTTATCTTGCACAACCCTGTACCGTTATTCCCACAATTTTTCTACTTCCTCTTCCAAATCGCACAAATCCCGAAAACAACCGCGTTCACCAAAACAATCACGGCCCCCGTCGGTAAATCTGCAAAAAATGAAAAAGTGATTCCAAAAATTACGGAAAACACGGAAATCACACCTGCAAGAATTATCGCATTTTTAAATTTGCCGGCAATCTGTAGGGCCGATACCGCAGGCAAAATCAAAAGTGCGGATACAAGCATAACTCCCACAACTTTCACCGATAACACAACCGTAAGAGCGGTAAGCACTGTAAGTACATAGCTGATAAGCCTCGTTTTTATGCCGGTGGTCTTTGCGAAATCCTCATCGAAAGTTGCGGAGAAAAGATCGAAATACAAAAAATATACCGCAAGTAGTACTACGGCTGAAATCACAATAGAGAAGATTAGTTCCGAATTTGAAATTGCAAGAATGTTTCCAAAGAGAAAACTCATTAAATCCACATTGAATCCTCCTGATAATGAAGCCAAAATTACACCTCCCGAAATTCCCACTGCGGACACAATTCCAATTGATGCATCCCCGTAAATTTTCGTTTTTTCACTTATTTTTAGTATCAAAATTGATGCTATCGCCACAAAAGGAATCGCTATATAAAAAGGATAAATGCCTGTGAAAAGCCCTAGAGCGATTGCTCCGAAGCTCACATGTGAAAGTCCGTCTCCGATCAGTGACATATTTTTTAGTACCAGAAACACTCCCAAAATTGCGCATGTGAGAGCCACAAAAGAGCCACCTATAAAGGCTTTTTGAATGAATCCATATTGTAAGAAATCGAAAATTTCCATTATTAATTGTGTTGATGCCAAATAATATGATGATCACTTTTTTCAAAACAGGAATCGAAATCCTCCTCTTTACAGAAATCGCCAATCTCGCCGAAAAATTCCACTTTTCTATCAAGATAAAGTAGCTTATTTGCGTATTTACCGACATATCCGGTGTCATGGGTAATCAAAATCACAGTTGTGTTTTTCTCGGTATTATACTTTTTTACAAGTGTGAAAAACTCTTCTCGGGAAGCCGGATCAAGCGCGGTGGAAGGTTCATCAAAAATCAAAATTTCGGGATCGGATACGATCGCTCGGCCCAAAAGCACCTTTTGTTGCTGGCCTCCGGAAAGCTCAAAAAACACTCTTTTGGATAGTTTTGAAATATTCAAATCTTCAAGCGTTTTTTTTACTTTTTCATGGTCTTCCTTACTCAGCCTTTTTGGAAATTTCTTTTTGGAAAGAAGCCCCAGGCTCACCACTTCAAAAACGGAAACGGGAAAAAGGCGGTTTAATGTAGCGTTTTTCTGTGGAAGATAACCGATTTTCGAGAAATCTTTAAACTTTGAAATGTCCTTAGATAAAAGAGAAATTTTCCCCGTCGAAATATCCGCAAGTCCGAAAATGGCCTTAATAAGAGTACTTTTGCCTGCTCCATTCGGACCGACAAGCCCTATAAAATCGCCCCGTTCAATATCAAAACTCACACCCTCAAGAGCCACGGTATTTCCATATTTCACACTCAAATTTTTCACTTCCAAAACCTTATTCATTTTTGCAATTTAAGCCTTCTTTCAAATTATCCAAATTTTGCCCCATAATATCAAAAAACGAAACACCATTTTTCAAATCTTCTTTTGATAAATTATGTGCACCGTTTAAAAGAAGTAGCGATGCACCTGTTTCTTTTGCGATTGTCTCGGCGATTTTAGGGCTTGAAAGTTCCTCATAAAAAATCGCTGTCACATTTTTTTCTTTCACAAGTTTTACAAGGGCAATAAGATCCTTTGCGGATGGCTCGCTATCGGGAGAAAATCCCTGCGCACTGTAATAATTCAAAGAGTATTTTTTCGCCTGGTAATTGAAAGCGAAATGCCCACCGTAAACGATATTTTTGTTTGAACAATTCGAAAGAGTATCACTGTACAGTTTCTCAATCTCCGAAATCTTTAAAACATATTCATCAAAATTAGCTCTATAAAAAGCCTCATTGTCAGGATCCACTTGTATATATGCCTCAAGAATATTCGTAGCGATTATTTC
>CAYODN010000109.1:0-3860 GCA_964402735.1 uncultured Candidatus Peribacteria bacterium
AAGCCTCGAAACTTTTCGAAGAAGCTAAAAAGGCAAAAGTAAGATCCCCGAGATGGATCACTTTTGATCAAAAAAACCTAGCCGGTGAAGTAAAAGGTTTTCCTGAAAAAGGAGATCTTGAAGGCTTGGTAGAACCACAACTCATTATCGAATTTTATTCAAAATAATAAATCAATCAATATGCATATTATTCAAGCAGAGATTGGTATTCCTAAAATCAAAATCGACAAGATTGCCGATGATCACGGAAAATTCTCGATCAGCCCGCTTCCAACGGGTTACGGCGTCACAATCGGTAATGCACTTAGAAGAATACTATTATCTTCTCTTCCGGGAGCGGCCATATCGGGAATAAAGATTGAAGGCGTTAGTCACGAATACTCTACTCTAAAAGGTGTTAAAGAAAGCGTCCTCGACATCATTTTGAACCTCAAACAACTGAACATCAAAAAAGAAACATCCCCTATCTCGACAATCACTCTTGAATCGACAAAAACAGGTGAAGTTTACGCGAAAGATATCGTTTGCCCATCGGATGTGGAAATATTAAATCCGGACTTATACATCGCAACTCTCGAAAAAGGATCAAAATTGAAAATGGAAATGAGAATAGAAAAAGGTGTCGGATATATGCCGGCTAATCAAATGGAAAAAGATGAAACGGATACCCAAATGATTCTTGTGGATGCCTTCTTCTCTCCAATCAAGAAAGTTAGATACGACGTAGAATCAACTCGTGTGGGACAAAACACAAATCTCGACAAACTCACTCTTGAAGTGATGACAAACGGCACAATAAATCCTGAAGACGCGGTTAAGTTCGCATCAAATATTCTTCAATCTTATTTCAATCTTTTCAACGCTGAAAATATTATCGTAGAACCCGATTTTATCGCGGACATCAAAACGATAATGGAAAAAGAGCAACAAGAAGAAGCAAACAAACCGGTTCAGGAATCATATACACCGATCGAAATTCTCGGATTCTCTCCAAGAACTCTCAACGCACTTATAAACGGAGGAATCGGTTCGATCGAACAACTTTCAAAATGCACGGAAAGCAAACTTTCAAACCTCAGAGGTTTCGGAAAGAAAGCGCTTACTGAAGTACGAGACGCATTGGCGAAAAAAGGACTCGGACTATCGCAAGAATAAATTCTAAATAATCCAATATAATGAGGCACAAAGTAAAAAAAGTAAAACTAGGCACCGATAGAGATCACAAAATCGCTCTCATGAGAAATCTTGCTATTTCGCTAATAATTCACGAAAAAATCAAGACAACGGAGCCAAAAGCAAAAGACATTCAACCTTTTGTTGAAAAACTTATCGTCATCGCAAAGACAAAACCGCAAGTTACTGCAATAAGAAGTTTCGGTTCTTTGCTCAATCACGAAGACAGTTCAAAAAAACTTCTTGAAGTCTTGAAAGAACGTTATCAAGAAAAAAACTCGGGATTCACAAGAATCACTAAGCTTGGAAACCGAAAAGGTGACAACGCCCCTCTCGTACAACTTGAATTAATTAACTAAACATGAAAACTACAGTTTTTACAAAGACCGAAGAGATAAACAGAAAATGGTACATTGTTGACGCGGAGGGCAAAACCCTCGGAAGAATGTGTACTCAAATTGCAGATGTTCTCAGAGGCAAAAACAAGCCTATCTTCTGTCCACAAACGGATTGCGGAGACTTCGTAATCGTAATAAATTGCGAAAAAGTAAAACTTACCGGCACAAAAATCGATAAGAAAATGTATTACAAGCATTCCGGATGGATGGGAAATCTTCTCGCTGTCAAAGCCAGAGATATGCTCGAAAAAAATCCGGAAAAAATGGTTGAACTTTGTGTAAACGGAATGTTACCGAAAAACAAACTCCGACCGCACATCATGAAAAAGCTCAAACTCTACAGAAACGCCGAGCACTCTCATGAAGCTCAAAAGCCGGAAACATTAGAAATTAAATAACCCAATACAATGAAAAAAGAGACCGTTATACAAATAGAAACTCCTGAGGGAAAATATTTCTATGGCATTGGAAGAAGAAAAAGTTCCATCGCCAAAGTGCGCCTTTACAAAGGACAAGGACAAATAATGGTAAACGGAAAAACAATTAAAGAATTCTGCGATCTAAGAACTACAAACGAACTTATTAAAGAGCCTTTGAAAATCACTGACAACCTAAAAAAATTCGACATCACGGTACTTGTGAGCGGAGGAGGAATAAACGGACAAGCGCAGGCTATCAGACACGGCATCTCAAGAGCACTTCTTGAAGCCGATCCTCTCACAAAAATCACGCTTAAAAAAGCGGGACTTCTCACCAGAGATCCGAGAGCAAAAGAAAGAAAGAAACCGGGACTAAAAAGAGCAAGAAGAGCACCGCAATTCTCAAAACGATAAACAACCAAAAAGCCACTCAAAAAAGTGGCTTTTTTTAATTTTAAAGATCGTCAATTTTATTATTCTCTGCTAAAATCAAGCAGGCGTTTTTAGCAAAAACAAAAATGATATATAAGGGACTCAAAAACAAAGAAATAATAAAATTACAAGAAAGATACGGTCTAAACGAAATTCCTGAAAAAAGACAATACAGAGGCCTTAAAATACTTTTGAATCAAATTTCATCTTGGCTGATTATAATATTGTTTTTAGCCGGCATTGCCGCCTATTTAATGGGCGAAAATCTGGATGCCTATGCCATTTTTTCAATTGTGGCAATCAACGCAATAATTGGATTTATACAAGAATACAAGGCGGAAAAAGCCATTGAGTCTCTAAAAAAACTCGTCGTCCCGACAGCTACCGTTATTCGGGAAGGAAGCCAACTGCAAATAAATGCGATAAACCTCGTACCCGGAGATATTGTAATTCTACAGGAGGGCGAAAAAATCCAAGCGGATATGGAGATACTGGAAAGTTTTTCGATGAATGTAGATGAATCGATTCTCACCGGTGAAAGTGAAACCGTGCTAAAAAAACTTGGAGATAAAATATTCAAGGGAACCCTTATTACAAGTGGAAGAGGGCTTGCAGTCGTTAAAACCATCGGAGAAAAAACCGAATTCGGGAAAATCATTAAATTCCTGGGAAAAGAAAACGACAACTCAACTCCCCTATCAATTCAGCTTGAAAGCCTTGGAAAAAAGCTCGGACTTTTGATTATTTCAATCATAATAATTCTGCTTATTCTCGGCATTTTTAGAGGAATTGATTTTGCCAATATGTTTTTCATTGCGATCTCTCTTGGAGTATCCGCAATTCCCGAAGGTTTACCGATTATCGTAACCCTTACACTTGCCATTAGTGTACAAAGTTTAGCGAAAAAAAATGCTATCGTTCGAAAAATGAAGGCTATTGAAGGCCTGGGAGCAACCACCGTTATTTGTTCGGATAAAACCGGCACTCTCACCTTAAACGAAATGACAGTGGAGAAAATTTTTACGAATTTCGAAGAATTTTCCGTAAAAGGTGTGGGATATGAAACAACCCCTCTTCAAAAAAGGCCAAAAGAATTGCCGGAAAAACTTCTTGAAATAGCCACAAATTGCAACAATGCATTTCTTGGAAAAACATTAATCGGCGACCCCACCGAAATAGCCTTAAAAGTAATGGCGAAAAAATTCGGCATAAAAACAGAAATCGAAAAAATAGATGAAATCGCATTCACCTCCGAAAGAAAGATGATGTCAACAGTCCATTTGTTGGGCAAAGAAAAACAAATTTTCGCAAAAGGCGCTTTTGAAGAAATTATAAAAAGATGCAAATACATTTTGTTAAACGGAAAAATAAAAAAAATCACAAAACCTCAAATTCAAGCCTTAAAAACACAAGTGGAAAAATATTCAATGCAAGCATT
>CAYODN010000110.1:0-3813 GCA_964402735.1 uncultured Candidatus Peribacteria bacterium
ACTCTTGAAAAAGTGAAAGCGGATATTTCAGCTTTAAATCTGGAAATATTGGGGTTTGTAAAATCGCCGATCACAGGCAAATCCGGAAAAAACGAAGAATATTTGGCTTACTTAAAACTTAAAAAATGAGTTCTTATTTCATTTTTTACATCGCAATAGGTTCGATCCTCACATTTTTCGCCACTTTAATTTTTATTCCACTGATGATTATTCGGCTTCCATCCGACTATTTTGAAAACGAAAATCCTCCGAGTTTAAAAAAAATTGCAATCCCGAGGATCCTCAGTATTTCTTTTATTATTCTTAAAAACCTACTTGGCTTAATACTTTTTATCGGTGGTTTTATGATGCTTTTTACTCCGGGACAAGGCATACTATCAATGCTTATCGGACTTTCTCTCACGAATTTTCCCGGAAAAAGAAGGCTCGAAAGAAAGCTTATTTCTCAGGAAAAAATATTCGCAATTATCAATAAAATCAGAAAAAAATCGGGAACTTTACCGATAAAAAGACCAAATTTAAAATAAATCAAAAAATATGAGCAACTGGACAAAAGAATTATTTTTCACGCACATTGAATCGCCGGAGAGTTTTTCGGAAAATGAAATCACGATTTTACTTGAATTTTTAAACGAAAATTGCCCTCTAAAATCTTTTCTTCGCGAAATTGAAGAAAGGAAAATCGCCCTGAAAAACATGGAGGAAACCACTCGTCTTCTGGAAGGCGCCACACAAAAATTCCCGAAAGCCTATGATTTTTCAGAGATAGTTTTCGATGAAAATTCCCTGAAAAAAGTGGCTTTTTTCTTTACGGCCGGTGGCGAAGGGCAACGCCTTGCTCAAAGTCTAAACAAAAACGATATAAACTTTCTCGAAAATTTCACAAAGGCCACGATTGAAATAAAAGATTTTCCGGAAAAATTCGGTACTCTTATGATAAATTTATGCATCGTCAAAAGCCTTTCCGATACTTACAAAATCGATTTTCCTGTGATCATATCTCTTGGTCCGATTGGGTCCACAACAAGTAAAGTGATCCCAAAAGAAATCGCCTCGTTCAATAATTTCGGTCTAAAGAATATTCACTACATTTTGCAAGGAGAACGGCTGCATCTGAGCAATGAAGAGAAAATTTCTCTTGAAATAAAAAACGGCGAGATCAAAGTGGCGAAGAATCCGGACGAATCGGGAGGCCCCCTAAAAGCCTTTTATGACAACAAAGAACTCATAAAAAATTTGGAAAAAAACGGAGTCTCAAAAATTTTAATCATTCAAGGCACGGGAATTTTCAATCCCGATATTCTGAAAAATACGGCTTCAATAAAAGCAGATCATGATTGTTACATTCTGGGTCTTCCAAGACAAAAGTTCGAAAAATCGGATCAACTCGGTACAATAGAACTCATTGAAAAAAACGGAAAAACAACTCTTCGAATTCTCGAAGCCCACAGCATAAACGACACAACAAGAGAAATTCAAAATGCCGAAAAATCTAAGTTTCTCCCTGCAAACACGGGTATGTTTCTTTTTGATTTGGCTTTATTCTCGAAAAAGTTGCCAATTTCATTTTATGCCACGGCTCCCAAAGAAATTTCTTTTTCAAAAAAAATCGCTCCGAAAATCGGCTACAGCGCAACGGATTTCACGGTATTTGCCGAAAATCCCGCAGTGATAATTATTTCACCGGGCGACTTCGCGGTGCTGAAAAATGTGGAAAATATGGAAGATCTTTCGGCTCTCGGAAAGAAATTTGGGCTTATTAAGCTCTGCGAGAAGATAAAATCGGAAATTCAATAAGTTTAAAAATTATTAAGAAATTATTCAAAATTTTTTAATCTTTTTTTGCTAATCTTAAATTCGTCCTACTGCGCAAAGGATAAATTTAACCCAAGTACTATGAATTTTTCTATTAAACAAGCGACGACATTGCTTCTAATAGCACTTTCGTCACAGATTTTTCTTTCAAATTTACCTCATACTTTTGCTTATTCCGGAAATGATGTTGTCATCAATGAGATCGCATGGGCCGGTTCGGTGGATGATTCAAACGATGAGTGGATCGAGCTTTACAACACGACAACTTCCGAAATAGACCTAAACGGATGGTATATAGAGGATGATATTACCACCCGTTACGATTTAAGCGGCAAAATACCCGCCAAAGGATTCTTTGTTATCGAAAAATCCGAATCCGCCATCACAAATATTACGGCCGATTTAATTGCCTCCATTTCGCTCGCAAATACGGGGGACGCCCTCATATTAAAAGATCCTTCCGGCAACATTATTGATTCGGTAAATTCTTCGGGAGGGGCTTTTCCGGCAGGTTCAAATACTACAAAAGCCACAATGGAAAGAACGGATCCGAAATTATCCGGAGATATTTCAACAAATTGGAACACCGCGGAAAGCTCAAATGGCTCACTTTCATCTGGCGGCACATTGATTCTGGGAACACCGAAATCTGTTAATTCTAAGTCTGCATATTCAGGCACGCAGGTGTATATTTCCCCGGTAACTTTGCAAGGTTCATTAAATGAAACAAAGACCTTATCGGTAAATGTGAAGAATGCGGAGAATATGTATTCTTACGGTTTTGATTTGCTTTATCCTCCGTCAAAAATTCAGTTCGTATCAGCCTCGGAAGGTGATTTCCTAAAAAAAGACGGAGTTTCTGTATCTTTTTTTTCCGCCCTTGAAAACGGAAATCCGGGGAAGCTCGTTGTTGCATCCTCCAGGCTGAAAAATCCACCAACGGGAGTATCAGGCGAAGGCACGCTATTTACGATGCAATTTAAAATCATCGGAGATATTTCAGAGCCGGCCAATATAAATTTCGGACCCTCAAGTTTCGTCTCTGATGTAAATGCGGCTATCACCGTTAAATATGAAGGCTCGGATATTGCAAGCGGCACATCCACTTCGGGTCAGGTAAAAAATCCCACGGTTACAAACGGAACAAATGTATATTCTCTTAAAATCTCATGGGCGGCCCCGGATTCGGGAGCCACTAAATATTACATTAATAAAAAGGCCCCAAACGGCACCTTCGTGAGAATAGGGGAAACAAGCGAATTGTTTTTTGAGGACACGCAAAATGTAAACACCGGAATTTCTTACGAATACTCTTTGATTGCTGTAAACGGAGAAATCGAAAGTCCTCCGGTAAATGTAACGGGTACTGAGGAAAGAGGTCTTCGAGGCGATATGGATAAAAACAAACGCGTCGATGGAAGAGATCTTGAACTCTTAGCCAGATCCTACGGGGAATCCTTTCCACAAGCTAATTACAAACTTTCCGGAGATTTTGATTACGACGGAATTATCGATGGCAAAGATTTAATTATTTTAGGCACGAATTTCGCAAAGACTTACTGATCCATTTTGAAATATTTATTAATTCAGGGCGGTAGCCGAAGGCTACCGCCCCTAACCAATCTCACTTTATGAAAAAATATTTTCTGATATTTCTTTTTATTCTGATTATTCAAAGTTTAGCGCTCCTAAATGTATTAAACGCAAAAGCAAGCGATTTTTTAAACATAAACGATATCGAAATTGAAAATTCAAACACGAAAAAAACAAACCAAACCGTTTTTATTACTCATGAATTTTTGGAAAAGGGCATACTAAAAATCAATGTAAACACCAAAGACGCGACAACTCCGGTTATCGGCGCCGCCTTTCACCTAAAATTCGATGATGAAAAACTCGATTTTTTAAAATACCTTCCCGGCGATTTTCTTGAAAGGGGAGGGGATCCAATGTATTTGGTTACCCAAAAATCCGACAAAATAATTTTCGGCGAAACAC
>CAYODN010000111.1:0-3733 GCA_964402735.1 uncultured Candidatus Peribacteria bacterium
TGCAACAGCCATCGCCGCCGCATGAGGAAGCCTATTATCTTTACCGACAACAAAATTCTTAAGACTATACTTATCGTTTAGCATCTGACTAACCACTTTCACATTGGGTCCCTTCATCACGGTAATTTCATTGTTTTTCGTGTTTCTTCTAACCTTTTTTTCATCTTCAAAAACAAAACTCTTTTTCACATCAACACCGCCACCCTCGGTTTTATCAAGCAGTCTTGAACAAATTTCAAATTCAAGAGAAATCACACTTTCATCAATTTCCTTTGATTTGGACAAAATAAGATCCGTATATTTTCCGGAAAGCCAATCCCTGGCAAAAGATGTGGGCACACCAACTTTTAAAACTCCGTTTTCCAAATTAAGTACGGTTGTACCGGAAAACCAAGTAACAAAATTAGCTTTTTTTACTTCGGGTTGAATCTTCTTTAAAACTTCAATCCAGAAATCTTTTCTGATCATAGGAAAAAGAATTTATTTAGGAAAAATCTTCGTTGGCATATTAAAAACTTTAAACACATCAAACAAGGAAAATCTTTCCCCCTCACCATTTCACTCACCAAACAACAAAATCAAGTGGCATTTTAACAATCTGGATCACAATATATAGTGTGTTCTAAATAAAAATTAATAAATTTCCAAAATTAAAAGTTCTATTTCAAAACAAATTTGACAAGCCCTTCAAGTTCAATTGAGAATAAGTTAAATTAAACAAGGAAGTACCAAAAGCAAGACTTTGTAGAAATTTCAAACAACAGTATTTAAAACAAGGTTTAAGACTTCCTGAAGCAAAAAATCCGGAAAGGATATTAGACCACACCTCCCGGATTTTCCACTATGAACAATTTTTTAACTCAACTAGTATATTTTTTTTATACAACCACTATTTTCCAAAAATTCTCATCACATCTGAAAAGGTAACAAGAAGGATCAAACCGAGCACAAAGAGGTATCCCGCCAAATGTATATAACTTTCCACTTTTTGATTCACTTTCTTTCCGCTGAAAAGCTCTACGATTATAAACAGTAAGCGTCCACCATCAAGCGCAGGAATCGGCAAAATATTAATCACGGCAAGACTCAAGGAAAGCAGAGCCACAAATCTTAAAATAGCCATAAACCCATCTTGCACAAACACATGCGTCATCTGAGCAATACCAACAGGACCGGAAACACCTTCCGGAACTTCACCGTTTGCAAACAAATTCTTAACAAATCCCACAAACATGGAAGCTGTAACCTTTGAAAGATTATAAGTATGTTCAAAAGCCTTAATCGGCGCTATATAAAAAGGATATTTTTCATCTTTAATCTTCAATATTGAAGAAAGGCCATCCCCTACATATAGAGAAAGTCCCGATAAATTTTCAAAAGAATAAAGATTACCCAGCACAACTCCGATTTTTCCGTTTTCCGGAGTGAAAGATAAATCGAGTTTCTCACCGTTTCGAAGAACTTTCAAAGAAATATCATTTTTCGCTCCCGAAATTTCGGAAATCAAATCGTTCACATCAGAAACATTTTTACCATTTACAGCTTGCACAACATCACCTTGAACAAGCCCGCCCCTTTCTGCCGGAGATTTCGACAACACAAACGAAGCAACAATCGATTTAGACTCACCCGAAGCCACCTTGAGGCTCACAACCTTACCGGACCTGTTTATCTCCAAATCAAAATTCGAAAGCCCCGAAATACTCTCTGAAAAATCTTCAATTCCAAAAACCTTAAAACCGTTTACACTAAGAATTTCATCACCGGACAAAATCCCCGCTCTTTCATAAATACCCGAAGGAGAAACTGCAGTAACCTTTATTCTCGGATAAGCCGTAAAAGAATAAAATTCAAAACCCAAATCCGAAAGAGACTCTTTTCCGGGTAAACTAACAAGGATTTCTTTTCCATTCGATTCGAATAAATAGTTTTCAAAATCACCCGAAAGCATATCATAAACATTCGTGGTCTCTACAATTCTTCCATCCACGGATTTAAGTGTATCCATTGGCGAAATTCCATATTTCAAAGCATTCTCCGAAACAGTTTTCACACGCACTCCCTCGGAAATTTCAATAACTCCCTCCTTTGTTTTCGGCAAAATATCGTTTGGAAGAAGAAGTGGTTCCATTCCCACAATAAGCCCAAAAGTAATGATCGCATAAGCAAGAAGAAAATTCATCGTCACACCTGCAACAATCACTTTTACTCTGGCCCTCATCGGCTGAGCTATAAAACTTCGCTTATTCTCAAGCATTTTTTTATCCCGACTATCCTCACCGAGCATTCGCACAAATCCGCCAAATGGAATCAGGTTTATCGAATAAATCGTTTCACCTTTTTTCTTTCCCCAAATTCGAGGAGGAAGCCCGAAACCAAACTCCTCCACTTTAATTCCGGCCCTTTTGGCCATCACAAAATGCCCGAGTTCATGAATCAAAATAAGAACCGAAAAAATCAACACGAAAACGATAGCTGTAAGTAAATATGACATAAATTTTAATTAATTATTTTTCAACGATATCCTGCTTTCCTCTGCGAATATCCCACTCATTCGGCAATTCGTTTATATGCATTTTAATAAGAGGAAATTTTTCCAAAATCGATTTTCCCATTTGTTGAGCGCGCACTCTAAGTGTGGGATGAACCGTTGTATCGCTTCGAAGCTCAGCCACATAAACCGCAGCGGGAAGCCTATAAGTAATATCCACACCCACGGTATACCCCATGGCGATGTAGTATTGTCGAACAGATTCATCGCAATTTAGAGCCGATATTCTCGCCTCTTGCTGGGCCAAAAGTTCCTTGGCTTTTTCTCTCAAATTCTCCGGAAGCATATCCAAATACCAAGGATAAAATCCGAATTTTGTAGTAAGAAGAGGCATCAAATTTTCTCCGTTTCTATGCCTTTGAACATCTCGAAAAGAACCGAAATCAAGCTTAAATCTGAAATTAAACTGTCCGAGTTTTCCCATAAAATAAGGCAAATTTGTCTTCATCGGACGACTCGATAAAATATCGGAATAAACCTCCAAATCCTCCAATTTTACATTCGTTTTCATCTCAAAATTCGGCATATTTTCGTCAAAAAAATATGTATATTTTTGAGCGCATTTTTCAAAATAAGCTTCCTGATCGGGATATTGTTTGTAAATAAAAGAATGACTGTATTTTTCCGAAAGTTTATTTTTTAATTCCTCCGCAATTTCACGAATTTCCGCAAGCGGATGATGAAGAAGTAGTTGAATTTTCTCATAAGCCTGGCGGAGATTGGTATGCCAAGAAAGATAGGTTGTGGCTCCGGCAGGCAAAAATCCGCGCATGATATCAAAAGATTTCGCATTTATCGCCCTATCATAAACTTTCACATCTTCTCCTTCTTTAATGGGATACAAAGTTTTCAAATGTTCCACTACGGATGCCTTTCCCTCGACATAAAACTTCATCCAAGCGTCCTGAATTATTTTTCCATCCTCACTTTCAAGAGGATTTAAAATCGGCTGAATGCTGTAATCCAGATATCTCGTGGAAGCTTCCTGTCCGCTATAAAGTGGCCAATCTTGAATAGCTTTAGCCGCAAACATACTCACGTTTTCCACAAAAAGAGTGGTGGTACCGCAATCCGCAATCGATTTATGACCATATCCGATATAAAACTTTTCCATAAAAGTCCCCGAATCGCTCCCCTTCACATTATCAAGATGTTTCAAAACCGAATTCGGCGAACGACTAT
>CAYODN010000112.1:0-3676 GCA_964402735.1 uncultured Candidatus Peribacteria bacterium
TTAACAGTTTTAAAAGGCTTTGAGAAAAGAGATTTATCGACTTATTAACCTAAAAATGTTATAATTACAAACAATTAACTAAAAAAATATGGCACTTGAAAAAATCAATCAAAATGAATTTTCGGAAAGCTCTGAAAAAGCCGAATCAAGGTGGTACACAGACTTAAAAAAAATTTTAGTGGATTTGAAAAGAATCAACCTGGGGGCATTTTACAAAAAAAAGGAAAATGCATTAAAAAAGAAGTTTGAAGAGGAAGATAGAAAAGCCAACCTACCCGAAAAGAAAGAGGAAATTGAAGAATTGACTCAAGTAAACAAACTCCTCCGAAATCTTCGAAGAGAATTAATCGAAACCGAAAAAGACGAAGAGTTGAAAAATTTACATCTTTGGATGATAAACACAGCCATTTCTCAAGTGGAATATTTGATTGCAATAAGAGATTTCGACGAAGAAAGATACAAAAGATACGCAAATTTCAGTTTTAGAACACCAAAAGACCCCGACTACGCGGAAAAATACGAAAAACTTCAAAAAGAAGTGGAAATGGAAGCCGAAGGTGAGGAAAAACCCGACAGCGTTTGGTACTGGAAAATTAAGGATATAATAGCTGAACTTGAACAAAAAGATTTCAGAAAACTACCGAAAAAAAGAGAAGAGGAATTAAGAAAAAAATTTTATGAAACCGGAGAAATTCCGGATTTAACATCAAAAGATATGGAAACGGAAGATCTTGAAGAAATTGAATCAAGTCTTAGAGCAGTAAGAAAAGAACTTATGGAAAACGAAAAACGCCCCGAAATAAGGCTCCCCTATTTATGGAGAATAAACACGTCAATTGCTCGGATCGGCTTTCTAAAAGCATCCGTTGAGGGTGATATGCGAAATTTCAAAAGATATGTGGAATTTATTTATGGAAAACCCGACAAAGAAACATTCAACTACACACTATCAACCCTACAAAACGAAATAACCGAAGCGATACAAAAAGGAAACGAAGAATTAAAACAGGCCGCAGAAAAACTAAAAGCGGCAATTCCGGAAGCGGAAGAAAAACCGAAAAAAATTACACATCCTACTAAAGAAGAATTTCAAAAAATAAAAGAAGTCGTAACCAAAGAATTCGGAGACATTTTAGAAAATATCGATGAAACAAGAGAATACAACGCGGAAGAGATTAAAGAACTTTTCAAAAAAGCGCTTTCAATCATAGGAAACGAGAATTGGCGGATAAAACTCGATGAAAAAAGAAAATTCATTTCAATAAATTCAACCTTAAGAAAAATAGAAATTCCATCGAAAAAAACCGAAAAAGGAAAGAAAGTTAAAAAACTCATCGCCCATGAAATTTTCGGGCATGCACTTAGAACCGAGAAGGGAAACAAGGGAAAATTGAAACTTTTGAAACAAATGGACAGGTATATCGTTGGAGAAGAAAGCTTAACGGTACTTAAAACACAAAGTTTAGATAAAGATCTCAAATCCTTCGGCGACCATCCAAATCATTTGGCAATAGGACTCGTTTATGGATTAGACGGTAAAAAAAGAAACTTCAAAGAAATTTACGAAATTCTCTTAAGATATTATCGTTTTGAATATCTGAGAGCCGGAGAAGACCCTGAAAAGGCGAAGGATACCGCCTGGGACAGATGCCTTCGTTATTTTAAAGGTACGGACGGTAAAGAAGGAGTTTGTTATACAAAAGATATAATTTATCGCGAAGGTAATGCAAAACTTTGGACATTACTAAAAAAACATCCTGAACTTTTACAATTAACTTCTCTTGGTAAATGGGATATAAACAACCCCACACACTGGTGGACACTGCTTGCAAACGGAATCATAAAACCCGAAGACATAAAATATCTTGAAGAAATCGAAGCCATTGCTTTCGATGAACTTAAGCCGGGTTTTAAAAAAGAACTACTTGAAAAATACAGAGCCGAAATTCTCGAAAGAGTAAACAAAACTATATAAAAAACAAAATTAAAAACTCGAACTTTATTTAGCTCGAGTTTTTTAATTTAAATTACTTTCAATTAGCAAAAAAAAAATTACACCGTCATAATATCCGCCTCTTTTTTCGCAGACAAATCATCAATCTCTTTATTTGCAGCATCAACCGCATCTTGAAGGGATTTTTCAGCGACAAAGAAATCGTCTTCGGTAATTTCACTGTTTGTCTTTTGATTCTTGAATACTTTTTGGGCATCTTGTCTTACACTGCGAACGGAAATTTTTGCTTCCTCGGTCATTTTTCCAACAAGCTTTGTAAGCTCTTTTCTTCTTTCTTCAGTGAGTGGTGGAATATTGATTCTAATGCAAAGACCGTCGTTTTTCGGATTAAGCCCGGTACCGACGCCCACAATCGCCTTTTCAATATGACTGAGTAATCCTTTATCCCAAGGCTGAATTTGAATTGTTCTTGCGTCCGGAATCGATACGCTTGCAACAGCCTTGACTGGCTGAGTTGAACCATAAGCCTCAACGGGAATATCTTCAACCAAAACAGCTGAAGCTCTTCCTACTTGAAGTCTGGAAAATTCCGAAAGAAGATGCTCCTTAATCTTTTTAAACTCGACCTTTGCGTCCTCGATTGCTGGAAATTGAGCCATTTTTTTATGATTAAATATTATTTTGAACTGATTAACGTTCCAACCTTACCACCCTTCACCGCTTTTTTTATATTTCCTTTTTTTGTCAAATTGAATACTAACATCGGTATGCTTCCTTCATCAAGCAAACTGGCACATGTCAAATCCATTACGCCCAATTTCATCTTTACAACATCGGAAAACTTCAGTGTTTCAAGTTTTTTGGCGTTTTTGAATTTCACAGGATCTTTATCATAAACGAAATCCACTTTAGTGGCTTTCATAAGAACATCGCAATTCATTTCAAGCGCTCGAAGGGCAGAAGCGCTATCGGTGGTGAAAAACGGACTTCCCGTTCCACCGGCAAAAATTACCACCTCTCCGGCCTCCAAATATTTTTTAGAACTTGATATGTTGTAAGTTTCACACAAACTTTCACAAGGAAACGAGGAAACAACACGGCTTTTCACACCGCATTTTTTAAGAGCGGAACAAAGCACAACGCTATTCATAACCGTAGCCATCATTCCGAGCATATCCGAATCGGTTCTTTCTAGGTAGTCAACATTCGAAAAATCGCGAAATCTCCAAATATTTCCGCCACCAACAACAATCCCGATCTGCGTACCGCCTTTTATCACATCCCTAATTTCTTTTGCAAAATCGAGAATTTTTTTAAAATCCATTCCATAGCCCTTATCGCCTTCAAAAACCTCGCCCGAAAGTTTAAGTAAAATTCTTTTATACTTCATATTATTTGAATATTAACCAACTTATAAAAACACCCACAATAATCCCTCCAACGAGTATCCAATAAGGAAATTTTTTCGGCTCTTCGGGAATTTCCTCGGGTTCGGGTGGGTTTGCAAGATCCGCAAGAAGATCGGTTGTAATGATGATTTCTTGTGTTGTAAATTTCGACAGCGCAGATTCAAAATCATACTTTGAAAGAAGTGTTAAAAACTTATCAAAGCGAACTCTTACCATATTTGTACTTTTCACAGACCCCATTGAAAAATCTTCCAAATCCACGGATTTAAAACCGGTTCCAGGCACCTTAACTTCCTCTTTTTGGGGAGCAACC
>CAYODN010000113.1:0-3643 GCA_964402735.1 uncultured Candidatus Peribacteria bacterium
GAAAAAACACAAGAACAGAAACAAAATCCGGAGACATTAACCTAAGAAAAACCCGACATATCGCTACTTAGAAAGATCGCCGAAAACAAAAATGAAATTTCACCGGAACTGGAAAACAAATTAAAAGAACTTCTTACTGAAAAATACAAAGACCTACCCCTTGAAACAAGATCTGAAACAATTAATCTGGCCCTTAGGCAAACCCTTCTATATTACTCAAGAAAACTCACACTAGCTCAAATAAAAGCCACTCAGGAAATTATTGAAAAACAATAAATCCCCAAAAGATAAAATAATTCTTAAATAGTAAATATTAAAAAATTCAAAACTTGACAAAAGTCTTCGTTTTGGTATTTTCAGCTTGCCTCGACAGCGTTCGAGGCTGCATAGGAGTCGTTGGCTCCGGACTAAACGATGCTTCAGCCAGAGGCAAGGGTACTCGAGAGAGTTGTCTCCGAAATCCCACCTAGACCACGAAGACAAATTCTCGAGGACTAACGACTGAAGGATACGCAGTTTCGTTGAGACACATCTTCTGTGCAAGAGCCGCTTCATCGAAGAACCGGATTCGTCTTATAGGTTCACACCCTAAAGACACTGCTGGTGAAGGTGAAGCAAACAGGGGCGGTAGCCTAAGGCTACCGCCCCTTCCCTTTTTATTTTGCACAAACAAGCCTTGACAAAATATGAAAAAGGTGATTAAATTCGTAATCAATAATCATAAACAATAAAATTATGCCAGAAATAATTGCACGACAATCCGGGGAATCAAGAGAATACGTTCTGCAACCCAAAACTTTGAAAAAAGTAATCGCAAGAGAACACGAACTACAACCCGACACTAAACTCCCAGACGAAGTAAACGAATTCGACCGCGGCGAAATCACACAAGACCCAACAGACAGAGAATGGTGGGAAGAATCCTTACTTAAAGAAGCCGAAGAAATCGCAAAAATCCAAGAGGAAGCCGCCAATCGAGCAAAACAAGAACCTAAAACCGTAACGATTTGGGACGCTGAAGGCGGCCCGATAGAAGTCCCGGAAGGATTTGGAGAAATCGCCATTTGCTTCGGACACGATGAAAACGGAAAACCATTATACATGATTAAGAAAGCATAAATATTAAGCCCCCTTCGGGGGCTTTTTTTAATACCTCACCCTATTCTTCCTCCCCTTCCACGCAGAGAACACCTCTCCCATTTCCACACTATCCTTCACTTTTTCAAGTTTGAAAGCCGGCTTTTTCTTTCCCGCCAAAATTTCATAAATCAAATTATCATCAAAGCCGATTTTCGCCGCATCTTTTCGAGTTAAAACGAAATACACTTTTTTGTACCTCGCCCAATACAAAGCCGAAAAGCACATTGGACAAGGCTCGCAAGAAGAATAAATCTCACAATCACTCAAATCAAAACGTTTGATTTTCTTTGAAGCCTTCATCGTAGCCACAATCTCCGCATGAAGTATCGGATTTTTCTTAGAAATCACGAGGTTATGCGCCTTCGCAATTATTTTCCCGTTCCTTACAACAATCGCAGAAAAAGGCCCTCCATCCCCCTTCTTTATTCCAAGCATCGCCTCTTTTTTAAGTAATTCCAAAATGTTTTTTTCTTTTCTCATTTTTACTGTTAATGTTTCTACGAATTATATCACGAAACCACCCCAAATGACAAAAACCAAAAGCCCGGCACTCACTTTAGCCCTCCTCATAATCCTTCTGATTTTCTCCTATTTTTCCTCAAAGAATTCAAACGAAACTAAAACGGACACAACAAATATTACCGCGACCCAAAGCGAAAAAGCGCTTGTTGTAAATATCGTCGACGGCGACACGATAGACGTTCAAATACCAAACACCAAAGAGCCAGAAAGAATCAGAATCATCGGAATAAACACTCCAGAAAAAGAACAATGCTACTTCAATGAAGCCAATGAAAAAGCCAAGGAGCTTCTTTTAAACAAAGAAATCACCCTCCAAAACGATCCCACCCAAGGCGAAAAAGACAAATACGGACGCACCCTCTCTCACATATTAATCGAAGATCACACCTACGGAGAAATAATGATAAAGGAAGGTTTCGCAAAAGAATACACATACAACAAACCCTACAAATACCAAGATGTTTTCAAAGAAGCGCAATCACATGCGGAAGAAAACGATCTCGGCATCTGGAGTTCCGTTTGCGAAAAATAAAAATTACCTTTTGACCTGCAAAAAAAGCCACCTCTCACGCCCCGACATCGGCTTAAGTACGTATTTTACCATCTCATCAGCAGTAAACTTTTTTTCATAAAGTGGCAAATTATTAAGAAAAGCCAAGGATTTCATCCCCACTATGGAATCCGTAGACCGCCCTTTCTTATCAAAAAAATCCGCACCTTTCAAAAAATCGGCGATGGAATATTTTTGCCCCTCGCGAATTCCCAAAAAAAACATAACTCTTTGTTTTTCCATTTCCAAAAGAGGATACTTTTCAACGAGCCAAGTTCTCCTCTGCTCCGGATCTTTTATCGCAAAATAAAAAGCGTTCATTCCGGAACTCAAAAATACATTCACATTAAAAGCCCGTGGAATTTGCTCACGTGTAAAACCATCCACCGTCAACAAAGTTTTCATCGAATAAACACGATCGAACTTCTGCGCAAAATCAAAAACCTGCAAAAAACCGTAATTTTGTCCTTCCGAAATCCCGGTATCTATCATAATTCTCTTTCTTGCGGCGTTTACTAGCACTTCATCGGAAAAACTTTCTTTCACAGAAAGCCCCAACCAAAGAACAAGACTCTTTCTTTCATCATCAGTCAAAGCCAAAAAATTCTCACAACCAAGCTTTTCCATCTCAAAAAAATCAATTCGAAAATGAAGCAACATTTTTTTCTTGGCGTTTGAAAAAGCGATATCTCTCACATATGTTGGATCATCGCGATGAAAATCCGTTTCACCAAAATCGTCATAGCTCCCACGCGCCTCGTTTTGCAAAAGCATATTCACCTTCTTTGGTGAAGGCATACGATTAAAACCGGAACCTTCAACGGGAATACCTGAAGCCTCAACAAGTTCTTTCCAAATCGTATCGATTTGTTCTTGAACACGAGGATCGGGGACTCCCCCATTCAGCTCCTTCTCAAGCGCCTCAAAATCATCAAACATCGAATCCGGAAGTTTTCCATCAGGCATACTCAAGAATTACAAATAAGGAAACATTATAACGAAACTCAAAAAATATTTAAACTAAAAAGTAATATTATTCGGTGTTCTCGGATATGGAATCACATCGCGAATATTTTTCATTCCCGTGAAATACATAATAGCGCGCTCGAATCCAAGGCCAAATCCGGCATGTGGAAAAGAACCGAATCTTCGAATATCCAAATACCATTGATAATCTTCAGGTTTAAGTCCATGAGCCAAAATTTGTTCGGTAAGTACGTCTATTCTATCCTCTCTCTGACTTCCTCCGATAATTTCACCGATTCCGGGCACCAAAAGATCCATAGCGCGAACAGTTTTCTTATCATCGTTTCGATACATATAAAAAGCCTTAATTTGGGCCGGATAATCCGTCACAAAAACCGGTTTCTTGAAATATGTTTCAGCCAAATATCTTTCGTGCTCGCTTTGAAGACCATCATTCCAATTCAC
>CAYODN010000114.1:0-3613 GCA_964402735.1 uncultured Candidatus Peribacteria bacterium
CAGATCTTCAAAAGATTCAAAAAGTGCTTGTGAATGGGGATTTGGAAGGCGGTACTATGAGATATCCGACAACTGCTTCAGTGTGTATTGGAACCGGTACTGATTTTGACAAATATAAAGCTTCTTTAGGAGGAGTACTTCCTACGCCTCCTCAAGGTACTGAGGTTGTAACCTTACCTGCCCCTGCAAATGCTTGTACTGGAAAATATGGATATATTTATAAACCTGGCACCGCCGCAAATGAACCATTCAAATTCGGACTTTATACTAAGGTTGAGAATTTTGAGAATGCAAATATGGCTTGCGGATCAATTAAAGCAGAGCACAATGCGTTAGAGGCGCCTACGGAGGGACAAAAGGATACATATTGCTACGCAATCCTTACGCAATAAAGTTTTTTAGAGATTATTTAGATTCATAAAAAAAGAGAGGCCAATGGCTTCTCTTTTTTGTGGGCGTAATTCTTGAGAAATTGCGCAATTTTCCTTGTTTTTCCCTTCATTTTCAAAGGCATAAAATGCTTGCCGTTTTTGTCAACTCGAATCTGCGAGTTTTGGCTTAAAACAGATATGTTGGTCTAATAAAAAGGCCGGTTTTGTGCTAAAATATAAAGATTAATTAAGAAGGCTAAAAAAGAATGAAAAATCGGCTTAAAAATTCGCTCATCATCTCCCTTCTTTTTGCGTATACCGTAAGCTTTGTGTTTCCGGCCGGCTTATCTCAAATATTTGTACCGGTGGCTATAGCTGCTGCTCCCGAAAATGCCGAAAGTGTGTTTGATCTTTTTGCCGTTGTGGTTGATGAAGAAATGCTTTCCTCCGCCGATCTTGAGGATAAAATCCAAAGATATATGGACGACATCGTTTCGCATAACGAAAATCTCAATGCGAAGATGCTCAAATTCAACAAAGAAAGAGACGACGAAAACACGATAATCGAGTCACTTACCAATCTGTATTTCAATCAAAGACTAATTGGTGTTTTGTTTGTGGGCGATATTCCCCTGCCGACTTTGCCCGGTGGTGAGGTGTCCATGCTTCCATATACGGACTTCGTTGATAAAAAATATATCTACGACAAAACCACAAAGGCTTTTTCAGAAAATCCAAACAATAAAGAGATTCTTCCTGAAATATGGAGCGGCGTACTTATTGACTCGGATGCGCAAAAAATATCCGACTATTTCGATAAAAATCACGAATACTACGAAAACGGCGAAAGCCTCCCAAATAGCGAAAAGAAACTTTTCTTCGCGGACCTTATAAACGAGGCAAAGGAAACTTCGGGAGTGAAATTTGAAAATTACCAAAATTATTTAAACTACGCCGAGGATCTGGCTTTTCAAAGATATACTTCTTCCTGGGCTAAGACCTTAATTTCGAAAGTTCAAGCCGATATTTCGGATGTTCTCACGGAACAAGCTAAAACAGATATGAGTGCGGCCGATATCAGCAATGTACCCGATATTCAAAGTAAAAATATTATCGATAAGTACCTTTTAAACTATGCCAGGGCTTTTTCGAAATTCGTTTCCGAGATGAACGATTTTATCTCCTATACCGGAAGATATGATTCGCTTGCTACCGATTCCCCCGTGAAGGCCATTACCGTGAAGGATGAATTTTCGAGGAGGTACCTTAAGGAAAGTGCCGTTCTTCTTGAAGAAAAAATAAACGAGGTGGCGGAAAAAATCGCCGACAAACTTCAGATAAACGAATACTCGGAACTTTCCGGGAAAATCGGTTCGCAAAGTTTTAGGGTAGGGCTATTTAACGACAAAGTGATTTATCGTTTCAATTATGCCGATGAGCTAAACGGTGGATTTTTTGTGAACGGTACGAACGCTTCGGATTTGAGTTCTGCCCTTCAGTGTTCCATTTATGCGGGGTCTTCAAATTTCACCACAGTGAAAAGATCCGATAATCCTGCGACAGCTTCAAGGACCGCAACTCTCGGAATCGTAAACGAGATGCTTTCTCCCAGCGAGGCCGCTTCAAGGCTTGGGATAAACTCTTCCGGCGCGCTTGTGAAAAGTTTTTTGCCGAATTATTTGATGAAGGCATCAGATAGATACAAAAATCCGCTTGATGGAGTTCTTCTTCCCGGCGATTTGATTGTGGCCGTAAACGGAAAGCCTATAGGGGCCAATCTTTCCTTCGATAATGCGATACAGAGAGCGTACAATAAGGCGTTTTCCATTTTACAAAAAGTGAACAATGGCGAGGGGCAGACACTTAGCCAAAGCGATAAAGATATGCTTCTTATATATTCGGGCGATGATCTTTCCGATTCGAATGCAGACTATATTATGGGAAATATTTCGATCGAATATATTCGGGCCGGCTCAAGATATTCCAAGAATTTCACGTTCACCGTGGATGATCAAGGCTCTGCAAGCAAAGAGGATCCACAAGGTGATCCGGAAATTATCGTTCTTTTTTCACGGCTTGGTTTTGAAAATACTAGTGTGGATTTCGATGACGACTCAGACGGCGTGCTCTTTTTATTAAACGACATAGGCAATGGATACGACGAAGCGGCCGGTTGCAATTTTGCGAATACTCGAACAAATCCGGAGAGGTGTTTTTCAGAGGTGGCTCAAATTCCGGCTCGAGATCTTGGCGGAGGAAAGGCGACCACTTATTTCGACTCCGTTGACAGCGAGATTTTAAATTCCTGCTATTTCGGGCTTCCCACTCTTTATTCCCTTAACGATGACGGAAATCCATATTTAAACGTGCTTTATCCGGCTACGAAATTTCCTCTTGTCACCTCGAAATCAATGGATTTGTACGGTGATTTTATGAGGGCGATTGGAGATTTTGTGGCGAGTGGAAATGCGAAGAAGGCCGAGAAAAGCGCAAAAAGCGTTTATGATACGGTAGCCGATTTTGATGCTTCAAAGGTGATTTTGAATACTTCGGGCGATCTCGTGACTCTTAAAGACTTCAGCGACTATCTTGGACTTGATGCGAATAATATGAAAGAAGTGGCGAGAAAACTTTTGTCGAAGGATGGGACAATTACCGTGCCGGCGGATGCGAATAGGCTTTCAAAGGACCTTACTCTAAATGTGAAAACAAAAAAAATTAAAGATATTTCGAGCTTAATTCCTCACAACGAGCCAACAACGGAAACGATTGCAGCTCAGGTGCAAAGCGGATCGTCCACAAGTTTGCCGATTGATGACCCAAGGTATCTTTCTTTTGAGGTAAACGGCGAAATGAAAAAAGTTCTTTATCCGAATTTTTTTGAGGCGAAGGACTACGTAGATTTGAAAGAAAGGGTTATCTCCTTGGCAAATCAAATGGCAAGCCTGGAAAATTCTTACAAAATTTTCGGGGAGACGGCGAATCCAAACGACTACAGTGCTGTAGAAATTCGGGATGAAATTCTACAAAAATATCTTTATCCGATAATTTCAGGTGCAAACGAAACTCTTATTACAGATAGCCTTTCCTGGAATTCAATGAATCTTACGGAGAAACATAATTTTGTACTTTCTTCAAACCTTGCCGGTTCAAACTATGAGGCTGCTTATTTGATGCTTGATGGAAAGGACAACTATTTCGATATAAATTTTCCGGAAAATACCGTGCAAGAAGAGGATCCG
>CAYODN010000115.1:0-3287 GCA_964402735.1 uncultured Candidatus Peribacteria bacterium
CCAATTACGTGAATGCTTTTAATTCTTACGATATTAAAAAGGCCTGCGAAATAATGCTTGAGGTTTCAAATTTTGCGAATAAATTCGTGGACAATTCAAAGCCCTGGGCGATGGCGAAGGATCTTGCTCTTAAAGACGAGCTTAGTTCCGTTTTGTATAAACTGCTGGAACTTATTCGACTTATCGCGCATATGCTTTATCCGATAGTTCCTGAAAGCGGTGAGAAAATTTTACTTCTGCTTGGAGAAAATACAAGCGATTTAAGGGCATACGAATACGGAAAACTTAAAGTTGGAAATCCTATTAAGGCCGGGGATATTTTGTTTTTAAGGCTTGAGGAGTAAAAATTTTTAAAATGAAAAATTAAGCTCGGTTTATTCCGGGCTTGTTTTTTGTTGAGGAAAGAAGGCTTTATTCTGCGAATTCCAAGAGAAGAGTAATTGCAATTCTTACAATCGAGTAGGAAAGTATAATTACAAGGAGGCCGAGTAGTCCCCATTGAATCGTTTTTTTGCCTGTTGTGTAACCATCGGCGTTTCCGCCCATTATCATTTGAAGGCCGGCGTAGGCGATTACTATTACCGCTATGGGGGCTGCGAAATATAAAAGAGATCCTTCCATTACTTGAAGAAATAATATGATTCCGCCGATTGCTTCTTCGCCCGCAGATGTTTCACTTGCGAATCCGAGTGGCATATTTTCGGGACGATATTCGGGAGGAATAGTGTATGCGAAAGCCTTTAGTTTTAATGCTATCAGTCCCGCTCCTGCCAGTAATGTTTTAAGTATTTTATTCATTTAGAAAAATTTGAATTGAATTATTCCGTTTACGATTCCGTATGCGATTGAAACGATAATTTCGCCGATTATCAGGTAGTAGAGAATGTTTTTGGCTTTATCCACTTTGTTAGTGTCGCCTTCGAAAGCGAGCATGTATATTCCGGCAAGAACGATACCCGCAAGCGCGATGATAAATGACCAGCCTAGAACGGTTTTTATAACTGTTGCAGCCATACCTTCAATACTAACATCCGGTAGGTCTCTTACATTGCTTATTTGTTCGTAGCCTCCGCTTATCGTTGTTTCTCCTTGGCTTGGTGGGGGCAATAGTTCATCAACCGTTGCCGCAAAGCCGATTTGTGAAAACGTGGCGAGTAGAATCGTTATTAAGAGGTAGGCTTTCAAAATGTTTTTAATTGTTTTTTCCATATTAATTGTTTTCTTCGTTTTGTGTTGGCGACTTATTTTCCTCGAAATTTATATTGATTGTGATTTGAACTGCGATAAAAGCGAGAATTGAAACCAATAGGCCCAAAATCGCCCATTGAATTCGTGCTTTTGAACTATTAAAGACTTCTTCTTCGCCTCCGGAAAGCATCATTCTTACTCCGGAGAATAGGATTGAAACAAGGGCGAGAACACCGGCAAAACCGATTATGAAGGATGCTATTCTAGGAAGAATTTTTGTTGTTACGATTTTGCGTTCTTGATTTGGAGTTGTAAGTGTAGGGCCCGGAAGTGTGGATGGTTTTGGGATGGGGGAGGGACTGAATTCTTTTGATCTTGCAGCAGCGGCTAGCGTTTCGTCGATTTTATCGGACATTTCGGATAAAAAACTTGAGAGTTTTTCCTTGTTTTTAGCAAGTTGTTCTTCATAGTCGCCCATATTTTCCACTTCCTCCAATTGTTTTTTTAGATCTTCGATCGATTCTTTTACTTGATCGATTTTTTTAATAATTTCTTGTTGTTGTTTTGTGTCAGTGGTTGCTTTTAATTTGTTTTGAAGCTCTGTAAGAATCTTGTTGTAATTTTCAATCTCTTTTTTAATTTCATCTATTTCATCTTTTTTCCACTGATCGTATTCTTCTTCGGCTTTATTGAATTCCGCTGAACTTATTTCTTCTTCATTTTCGACTCTAATTTCATCAAGTGCTTCTGTTTTTTCTTTTTCTAGTTGATTTAATTGTTCTTCATGTTTTTTTTCAAGGTTTTCATTTTCTAAATTTTGTTTGTTAACGATATCTTGGTATTCACTAGTTGTTTTGAAGGTTTCAAATGTTATTCCCGGATATTGCTTTTCATAATTTTCATAAGCTGTTTCTGTTTCTTTTTTTTGTTGTTTTTCTAGGTCTTTAGTTTCTGTTTCAAAAGATTCTTTCAAATTTGAAAGATTATTTTCGTATTCATCAAATATTTTATTTATTTCTTCGTTGTATGATTGTTGAGCGTCAGCTATTTCATCCGTGTAATTGGCAAAGGAGATGCCTGTAAAGGCAATTTGTAGGAGTATTATTATCGCCGATATGTAGAGAAGTGTTTTTTTCATTATGGTTGTGTTGGGTTTTCCTTTGCGCTTTCTTCGGAAACTACCGGTGTCTCCGGTTTTGCTTTCGTGAAGAAATTCGGATTGATTGTGTAGAGAATAAGGCTTGATAGAAAGAGAACGACGATTCCAACTATCGATTTGATGATTCGTTTTTTGCCTTCGTCGATTTTTCCGCTATCGCCACCGGATGCCGAAATTTGTATACCGCTTACTACGATTATTGAAATGGCGATTATGCCTGCGAGAGAAGCGGCGTAAGAATAAACCGTTTTTATGTAGCCCTCGAGTAGGGAAGTGCCTCCTTTTGAAATCAGCACTTGAACGGGGTCGCAGTAGTATAAAACTGTGGGATCTTTGGTATACGTGTATTTTTTTTGCAGTTCTTGCGCCTTTTCCGAACATTTGATTGCAAGGTATGGTTCCAGGGAAAAGGTAAATTTTTCTTCCTGGTAATTGACGCTATATTGAAGAGTATTCCTAAAACAAATTTTGCTGATATATCTTGCGCCTTTGTCCACAAGGGCTTTGTGTTCTTCGTATGTTAGCGGGTCTTTTAGGATATATGGTTCTTCCATTATTGTGTAGAAATAGCCGGGCATAAGCTTTTCGGGTAGACAGTCGTTTTCTACTGCGTTTATATCGTCGAAGGCCTGTGTGAGCTCCATACTGGCTTCGTCTTTTTCTCTTGCTTCTGCGGCTTTGTAATCTCTTGAGTTTTTATATGCTTCATCTTTTTCGTCTGATTCGCTTGGAGTATTTGTGGTTGGGGGTGTGGTAGCAGGTTCGGCAGGAGCAGGTGTTTCTGCTGGGGATGTAGTAGCAGCTGTTGCTCCAGTTTCAGTGGCGCCGTTTGTTGTGTCGGTTCCATTTGTTGCCGGATCATCCGCAATCGCAATCTGGGCAATATTGAAAAACAGTGTGGTTGCTAGAAGAAGTGTGGCCGATATTTTTTTGAGTGAAT
>CAYODN010000116.1:0-3188 GCA_964402735.1 uncultured Candidatus Peribacteria bacterium
AAAGCGAAAGGCAATCTTCGCCCACTTCGCACACCTCTTTCGTACCCACAATCAAATCATCAAGTCCGTCATTATCGTAGTCGAGAGCGGTTGCGCTATATATTTCATTCGCCACGAAAAGCACATTTCCACGGTCCGAAAATTTAGAGAACGAATCAACTTTTTGAAACCATCTCACATATCCATCTTCATAAATCGCCAAAATATCTTTTATCGCGTCGCCGTCAAAATCCATTTCCACAAGATCTTTCACGATTTTATTCGAATAAGAAACCCTCTTACCCACGGTATTATCAAAATTTTGAAGCGACTTGAAATCATCTTTAATTTTGATAGCGGGGTCTCCCCATACAATCGCATTCACACTTCCAAGGCTTATCGTGGACACACCGGCATTATTTCCGGCGGCGTAGAAAAGCATATGTTTATTTGCATCCTGAAAACCATATCCAAGATCCCTCTCTTCTCCAAAACTAAGCGTACTCACACTGAGCACCTTCGAATTTGAGAATACAAGCTCGGCCGCCAAATTATCCGGCACTTTCGGATTTCCGAAGCTGCCTCCGTTTAGAGACACAAAAGGCGCGTTTATTCCGGTCTTCGCAAATTCCGAAGCGAAAATTCTGGATTTAATTTGAACGGAAATGATGCTTTCGATTTCACCGCTTTTGGCTATGATATTGAGCGTTCCCGTTTTACCTAAGCTTTTTATTTGAACGCTGGAGGTTCCGTTTTTCGCCTTCACCGTGCTTGCTCCCTCAAACTCAGCAAGATCTTTTGTGGCATCACTGAACGAAAATTCAACGCTGCTGGTATTGTCGTTTGTAGCGATATTTCCATATTGATCCTTAAGCACCGCACTGAGCATAAGTGAGTCGTAGAGTACATCGGAGGAAGTTTTTAGCTCGATTTGATTAGCGCTGTCGGGCGCAACTGAAAGATCATAAACAAGAGATGAAATTCCCTCGACACTGATATTGATTTTCGCGCTTCCCGATTTTCCGCTTGAAATAAGAGAAATGGGGGATACGGTACTACCATCTTTAATTTCCGGCCTAATCATTGAAACGCCACTGCCATTATTTTCAAAAAGAATAATATCCGGCGACATTGATTTTACTTCGGCTACACCTTGGTATTTCACGGTAAAGCCTTTTTCGGAAACAAGGCTAAAGGCAAGCTCGTTTCCGCTTCTCACAGGCGAAATATTTATTTTGCCCGCATCTTTAAAACTAAGAACCTTACTTGGAAATTTTCTTCCCATAAATTCACCTCGAAGAATATCCACTTTTGAAAAGCCCTCGTTTTTCGAAATTAAATTATCAAGCACGCCGTCCACCAAAAACACATAAACGCTTTCACTCGGGTTTATTATTTCAGAGACACCTTCTCCGCTTAAAGTTTCGTTGTACTCGATTTCATCTCCATTTAAATATCCGAATTTTGTAAGTCCGTTGTTTGCAATATTTCCGTTTTTATCAAAAGCCTTGAAGGAAAGCTCAATTTTAGCTCCCTCAAAAGTACTATCGGAATTTGCCGCTGCCGAAAAAGTCTTGGCGTCTCCAGCTTTTAGAATAATTTGGGTATTTCGTTTCGGATATTTTTCGGAAACACTCTCCGCAGTGATCGTTTCAATTCCGGCCACTTTCCCGGACCGAATAATGAAACTTGCAACGCCGTCTACACTATCTGCGACGTTTCCGTTTTCAAAAGTCACAAGCGAATTTTCTGCACTCACACGAATTTTCTCGCCCGATACTTTATCGATTTTTCCGTCTTCTCCGTAAAGAACGATGTCGATTTTCATAAGAGAACTACCATCCGCACTCATCGAATTTGCGGATTCGATGGATACGTTTTCGGAATTTATAAACGGATTCTCGCTATCCGGTATATAAGCGATAAAGCTATCCGTAGCGATCGAAGCTAAAAGCCTGTAAGCTCTCGCCTCAAGATAATTGTCATAGTAATATTTTTGCCAACTTGAATCGGTCGTCGTTGACTCCTCGGTTTCGGAAGTCGCTTCTGTACTTGTCCCGGCATTTCTCGGCACCAAAGGTTTCTTTTCCTCTTCGCCTGTAATTCCTCTTTTGATTTTTCCAACAACTCTTCCCACATTTGTGGAAAGTAGAACGATATATCTTTCTACTGTGCCCATTACACCCAAAGCCGTGGGCTTTTCTTTCCCGATATCAGTGTCACCGGTTTCAGTACCGGATTCTTCCGAAGTGGAAATACCGCTTCCTGTTTCTATTTCGGAAGTGCCAATCTCAATGCCTACTTCGCCCAAGTCAGCCTCAGAAGTACTTATCTCGCCGGTATCTGTTCCCGTTTCAGTTCCGGCTCCTGTTCCTGTTTCAGTTTCTCCTGAGCCTACACCTCCACTTGTCACAGTCCCTCCGCCAAGCTCGGAAGTCCCCGAGGTTTTACCTGTTCCGGTTTCTCCCGAAGGCTCAGCGCCATACACCTTCACCAAATCATTGTAAAATTCATCATCAAGCACCGCCAAGTTTGCGATGTAAGTATTTATTTTCAAATCCTTTCCGGATACATTGAGTCGCACTTTGTTTGAAATATTATTCGTACCGACAACTCTTGCCGAAAGAAGCACCTCTCCGGAATTTCCATTTGTTCTAAACCTGAAATTCGCCACTTTATTTACACTCACGGCATTCGTGGAAGACATCGCCGTAAGAGCCGAGCTTGCACCCGAAAGAATATATTCCACATTTTCACTGTTTTTCTCTGTATTAACTGTAAGCACCACTTCCTCCCGGTTTTGCGCGGACACAAAATCTTTATCCAAAGCCACACTAAGATTTCCGGGCTCGCTTGTTTCGCTTTCTCCGCCCTCACTTCCCACACCGTTAGTTACCCCTCCGAATTCCGAAATTTCCTTGGACAAATCAAGAGCGTCGCTTTTCTGCCCTGCGGCATATCCGCAACAATCCTCGAATTTCGGCACAGTTGTAAACGAATCGATAAATTTTTCTATCTCCCCGAAAAATTCAAACAAATCCACGAACTCATCTCCACCGCTTGAATTACCCGATTCATCGCTTAAAGGCGTACCGCTTGAAGTGCTAATACTTACTCCTTCCTCAACGTTTGCAAATCTCGGATCCTCTTCTTGCACGGTATTTTCCGGAAAATTTATATCGAAATAGTTGTCTTTTCCATCAAGCATC
>CAYODN010000117.1:0-3045 GCA_964402735.1 uncultured Candidatus Peribacteria bacterium
ATTTAGTCCTACAGACTCAAGTTCTCCGATTGCCGTTTTCATTCTTTCATAGACTTTCTGCAGAGCGGAAGAAGACTCGTCCTCCCGTCCCAATTCCTTCATAAAATCCTCCGCTGAAGTTGTGGTTTTTACCAATTCGGCGATTTCTCGGATTTCTTTATCGTCTATTCCTTTTCCGAACATTTTCAAAACATCCGATCGGACACTTTTTACAAGGGACATAACCCTGTTTATATCGGGGCTCTTTGTTTCCGGAGAATTTTGTTCGGGTATATTTGTTTCAGAAATTTTGTTTTGCTCTGTCATATTTGTTTTTGTTATTTATGTATTTTTTAATTGATAGGAATTTAAGTGATAGGCCGTTTCTTTTCCCAATTTTTCATCAACTTTATTCACTTCGGACATGATCATGTATAAAAGAATCGGGAGTATATCCTTCGTGGACGAAATTTTGAGAATTTTGTCGCCCCAGAAAGCAGAAGGGTTTGAGTAAATAAGGGCTTGGTTTTCCGAATTGTAAGCTTCCATAGCTTCCGAAAGTTCCCTGTTGAAATCTCTTCGAATTTTTTCCATTTCTTGCTCCGACGAAGCCTTATTAAAAAGGTCGTTGTATTTTTTTGTAAGTTCTTCGAAAACTTCCCTTTCGCTTTTATCAAGTGCTTGAGAGTTTTCAAAAAAGGCGCAAAAACAATTAATTCCCAAATCTTCACAGTCTTTTACCGCTTTCTCGGTGCTTCTCGGCTCCACGCAATAGCCATCGGTAAGTTCAAGCGCAACTGATATTGATTCCGAGTTTCCCTCCGCCTTAACTTCCCCTTCTTCAAACCACTGCTCGGCAATGCGTTTCCAAGCATCGCTATCGTCCGTGCCTTCATCGCAACTGATTTTCCCAAATGCTTTTATAAGTCCCGTATGAAAATCATCATCGCTCATTTCCAAATTGTCCGGCTCTTTGATTCTTCGACCTCCGGATTCTTCAATACCATCTTTATATGAATTTCCGAACAAAATTATTTCAGTTGCAAGTGTTGCGTGTTGGCCGAACAAACTATCCAATTTATAATTCGCCTTTCTAATAGCGTTTGAAATTATTACGAAAATTTCTTCCAAATCAGACTTAAGGCCTGACATACTTCCAGAATTATCCAAAACAAGGCGGATTTTTAAGGCAATATTTCTTGATTTAAACTTATCCAAAAGGACCTTTCTATCAAACACTTCCGTCGAATAACCGCTTTCACCGGCAATTATTCCGGAATAATTTCTGATCAAGTCTTTTACATTAAGATTTCCGGATTTTTTGCGAATTTCCTTTACGGTTTGCGTTTCCATCTTGTTTCTAAGAAGAATATTTACAATGAGATTGGAAAGCATTTCGATTTCTTCGTTTTTATCTGCGAGAATTTCAAAGTATCTTTGGGTTTTATCCACATCCAAATTGTTGGAATTGGCGAATTTCGCCCCGTTTTTTGACTGGCTTTCTTTTTGTCTTTGACTGTCCGTTTTTGATTTCTCCGCCGTTTCTTTTTTTTCGTCTTCTTTAGCTTTTTTCTTTTTGGCATTTGCTCTGTCCAAAGCGTCCTCCGTATCCTTGATTGGTTTTTGAAAGGGATTCGGGTAGGATTTTTTGCCTTTGCCTTTTGAGGGCGTATCTTTCGATTTTTTCGCGGAATCACTTTTTTCCATCTCTTCCTCCATTTTTTTCATAAATTTTTCCATGTTTTTCTTTTCTTCCTCGTTATTTTTCATCTGTTCCAGATCTTTTCTAAGAAGCCTTTCGAATGCGGCCATAAAATACTGATTTTCGTGTGTGCCGTAATATTTCAAATATCTTTTCGCTCCGTAAATGTTTTCATTGTGATAAGCGAGATATGAGATTATTTCAAACAATGTGGCTTTTTTCCTCTGATTTATCTGTATATCGTAGTCTTTTTCAAGTTCTTCGAGAACATCCGGATCTACAATAATTTCCGAATCCGGATTCATCATTTTTTGAAGAATATAATTCCCAAGCTGAACGCATCTCGGCATATTTATACCTGTATAATCCGTTTCTTTAAAAAGACTTTCCCTGTACACCCTTGACACATCGGCACCCGATAGATCGGGCGATTTTATTGCCAAAGCGTTTACGACACAATCGTCCAGTGCATTTAAGTAATCAAAAAATATTTTATGAAGAGGACTTCCGAGTTCCTCTTTATCTTCGGACTCTTCAGACTCCGGTCTTTCATCTCCATAAATCACGGGAACAAATTCGTTTTCCCAGAGATCCCAAATGTGATTGTTTAAGGATTTTTCATATTCAAGAAGTTTTTCCAAATCCTCGGGAAGAATGTTTACTTTTTTCGGATTCGGAGAAACCAGATCCTTAAAATGACCGATTTCATGGTAAATAATAAATGTAAGCAAGTCCCTATTAAACATTTCCGCCCGATCTCGTTTTCCCTCAAGACAGGCAAGAGCGATACTTTTTGAAACAAGAATTTGCCCGTTTTGCAAATTGATTTGTGCGGTGGGGCATTTTTCTTCATCGGCAAGTGAAATGTTTATCGAGGTGTCCCCCGAATACGACTGTAATGCTCTGATTCTTCCGGGCGTTAAAAATTCCGATTTGAATCTTGCTGATGCTTCGTGAAGCGGAATGTGTTGGTATTTTTCTTGGATTTCATCAAGCGGATTCGGCTTTTCTTCAGGGTATTTTTGTTTATTTTCCGGACTTGCCTGCGAACTTGACTCTTCGACTTGGCTTGAAGTGGCTTTTCTTACTTCATCAAGTATTCCGGGGACGGCCCCGACTGGCGCGTATATAGGATACCTCGATTCGGGATTATTCGTCGGTATGTTTGGACTTAATACCTTATTATCTTCCGGATTTTGAGGTTTTCTTTCACTCATCGAATTTGGTAAATATTTATCTTAATATTATACCAATTTTTTTGGGCTTTTGATAGCCCTTTTTCTAATTTTTTCTCAACAATAAAAGAGGGGGTTATATTTAACATAAAGTTGGGGAATGTAATAAGATAGAGGTGAGAAACCTTT
>CAYODN010000118.1:0-3010 GCA_964402735.1 uncultured Candidatus Peribacteria bacterium
ATTTTATCATTTTTCAAGGAAAAAATCCATTGCAATTTGCCGTTTTGCGATGATATATTTTGATGGTCAATAGCATTATTTATCTTATATGAGTAAAAGCAGTATTGTTTCGTATGTTAGATCTAGTTTTGAAGAACTTACAAAAGTAGTTTGGCCTACAAAAGCCCAAGCTATAAGAATTTCGATTATCGTTTTGGTAATTACATCAGCTCTTACGCTTTTTTTGGCCGGGCTCGATATCCTATTCAACCTCGGTTTAACCGAACTAATTAAACAAATTAAAGTCCAATAATATGGCAAGACAAATATCCGGCACCGGCAGAAACTGGTATGTTATTCACACATATTCAGGCTATGAGGAAGCCGTTAGAGAAGCTTTAATGCAAAGAATCGAGTCGCTGGGAATGCAAGATTTGATTTTCGATGTTGTTGTTCCTAAAGAGCAACAAATTGTGATTAAAAAAGGACAGCCCGTTACCGTGGAAAAAGTGATTTTTCCGGGTTACGTACTCGTAGATATGATAGTTACCGATGACAGTTGGTATGTTGTAAGAAACACACCGAATGTTACCGGTTTCGTTGGGTCCGGTACTGTTCCGGTTCCCGTTAAGCCTGAGGAATATAAAGTGATTAAAAGACAAATGGGCCAATCCGAACCGAAATTTAAAATCAACTTCAGTGTCGGAGATAATGTTACCGTACTTGACGGCCCTTTCATCAACTACGATGGTCTTATAAACACCGTGGACGAAGAAAAAGGAAAAGTAAAAGTACTTATTACCATTTTCGGACGAGAAACGCCTGTAGAACTTGATTTCACTCAAGTTAAAAAGAAATAATCAAGCATTATAATGCGAAATTTTCAGATTTTTTCTACAATATTGGCGATAGTCGTAGTCATAATGGTGGCTCAAGTTGTTTTTTCCGATTATGTTCCGACTTGGTTTTCGAGTGAGGCGGAGAATGTAAAAACCGATACTTTAAACAAGCTCGGAGCCGATGTTGCCACTACGGAAAATTCCGTAACCGAGTATTATTCACAGGAAAATAACGAAGGCGAAACCAATTCCGTTCGACCTATTGTGGCTTTGGTAGAGGAAGGAGAAGAGGAAATTACTCTTGGCAGTGAGCAAAGTGACGCGAATTTTCAAGATAACACAACAAATTCGCTACCCGATTTTGAGGATATTAATGTTTCGGCAACTCAGATCAATCCGTATTTAAGAGAGGATCAACTTCGTTCCGCGGGCTTTGTGACTGCATTTTTTGAAGAGGAAAAAAACGATGATATGCTTTATAAAACGGTTTATGTTGGAGATATAAAAAATGTAATCAAGAAAAAGTATATTATTCGAGATGATGCGCTTTTATATGCTAAAGTTTATGTTTTTTCTCCGGATACGGGAATCGACACCTTGGCAATTTATGCTTTGCTCAAAGGAAAATGCGAGAGTTCTTCAAATGTAACAATAAATGAAACCAATCAATTCGGAAAATCTTCTTTTTATATGAACGACTCTCTTCGTGAAGATACGGCTTTCCTTACAGTAAAATACAACTCCATCGTTTACGCTTTTTCTTATCCGAAGGTTTATCACAAGCAGGTATCCAATTTAATCAAGCTGATTGGGCTTGAGAAATAATTTTTTATATAAGTTCTTTCGGGTTTGAAACGCTTTTTTTGTAAAGATTTGTTTGACTTTTTCGCTTGAATAACTTAATAATTTGAGCATTACGCACTCATATTAATTATTAACGCTTAAAATAATGGCAAAAGCTATTACAGCAATGGTCAAACTGCAACTTCACGCAGGAAAGGCCAATCCGGCACCTCCGGTAGGTACCGCTCTTGGTCCTCACGGTGTAAATATGCAGGATTTTTGTATGAAATTTAACGAGGCTACAAGAGAAAAAGGCGATACAATTGTTCCTGTTATCGTTACTATTTACGAAGACAGATCATTTACTTTCGTTTTAAAATCAACACCTGCAGCCGTTCTTATCACTAAAGCGATAAAGATTCCAAAGGGATCCGCAACGCCAAACAAGGACAAAGTAGGAACAATCACAAGAGCTCAGCTTGAAGAGATTGCTAAGGAAAAAATGGAAGATTTGAACGCAAACGATATGGACGCGGCTGTGAAAATCATCGCAGGCACCGCAAGAAGTATGGGTGTGAAAGTGGAAGGATAATTTATTTCGTGGAAGGCCTTTAAAGCCGCTAACACCACATAACCAATAAAAAAATGGCAGGAAAAAAGTACATTGAAGCAAAAAAACTCATCGAAGAACGACTTTATGAAATCGATGAGGCATGTGAGCTTCTAAAAAAGACAAATCCTACAAAGTTTGATGCAAGTTGCGAAGTTCACCTAAATCTCGGGCTTGATCCAAAACACGCCGAACAAAACATTCGTACAACCGTATCTCTTCCAAACGGAACAGGTAAAGATGTAAAAGTTGTTGCTTTCGTGGATGATGGAAAAGTGAAAGAGGCACTCGGTGCAGGAGCATTAAAAGCAGGAACCGAAGAGCTTATAACAGCTATCGAAGGCGGTTGGCTTGATTTTGACGTTGCTATCGCAACACCTGATCAAATGAAACTTCTCGGTAAAATCGCCAAGGTTCTCGGTCAGAAAAAGCTCATGCCGAACCCAAAAGCCGGTACTGTTACTCTTGAAGTTGCTCAAACGATTTCAGATCTTAAGAAAGGTAAAATTGAGATTCGTTTGGATAAATTGGCAAATGTTCACAATCTTTTCGGAAAAGTATCTTTTGATGCTCCGAAACTCGCTGAAAATCTTCGAACAATCATTAAAACAATTAAAGATATCAAACCGGCTACGGCTAAAGGAACTTATGTAAATAGCATTGTGGTTGCAACTTCTATGGGCCCTTCGATTAAACTCGATGTAAACAAGGCTCTCGAATACGCTTCAGCTAAATAATTTTATTAATGACCTCCTCCCCGGGCTAAAGCCCGGGGTTTCCAACTTGGCATGCAAACCTC
>CAYODN010000119.1:0-2989 GCA_964402735.1 uncultured Candidatus Peribacteria bacterium
CGATACCTGGCAGGAGAAACAGGGGAGGAAATCGCCCAGGAGTTTAGAATGTGCCAGGGCCTAAACGCCAAGTGTGAAAACAACACGCTCCGCATTATTCTAAGCCCAACCGTAGAGGATGGACAAAAACTAAGCAACAACGATTTGAGGGAGATATACGGAGATTATTTAAAAAAAATGAACCTTGAAGAAAATCAAAGCATCGCATTTGTTCACCGAGATAAAGCGCATACGCATATCCATATTTACGCAAATCGCATAGATTTTCAAGGCGTAGCTTTCAATGATAGTTTTATCAGTAACAGAACCGCTAAGGTAGCGGAGGAGATAGCCCTCGATAGAGGTTTAAAAACCGCTAGAGATGTACAAATGCAACGGTTAGAAAGCAACAAGGACGTAAAGGAAGAAATAAAACACCGACACAAAGCCACGATGGAAACTAGACCAAAAAACCTAGATGAATACATTTTAAGCATGAAAGGGAATAAAGTTGACATCGAGGTAGTGAAGTCTAAAACGGGTAAAATTTCGGGGCTTAGAATGAGTTTTGAGGGGAACACGTTTAAAGCGTCAGAAATAGACCGTAAATTCAGTTTTGACAGCATCATGAAGGAAATCAGCCAGCCAATCAAAATAATTACTAACATAGTCCAAAAAGGGCGTAATCTAGGAATGTGATGAATAAGCAAAGAGTGAGCGTTCAAACAATTGCCGAAATTTTAACCGAGGAATTGGGCAAAATCGAAAAACACACGGAGAAATTTCAACAGGCATCAAGCAAAGTAGAGCAAGCCACGGAGCGACTTGTCAGAACTGAACTGAAAGTAAACACCTCGGAGTTACTGCAAATTCAAGCCAACATTGAAAGAACTTTTAAGGATTCTGTTTTCATTTCCAAGAAGAGAGCCGACTTCTTTTTTTGGTTTATTGCTGTATTAATCTCATTAACCGTTTGTTTATCCATGCTTCTCTATCACTATACGGATAAATATTACGCTTTGAAAAATCGTTATGAAAATTATCAATCGAAAACCGAATAGTTTAATATCTTTTGCCCCTCAATGGGGCATTAAAGATATAGATAAGGGGAAATTAATATAATTTATTGATATATAATATTTTAATCATTTTTGTCATTTCGATATTTCGAAGTTTTTTTTCGATACGTCTGAAATTTTTTTTCGATTTTTTTGATTTAAAATCGAAAAATTATACTAATATTGTCAAAATATAATTTCGATAATTTTATGGAAAAACCGAAAAAATTAGGCGATTTTCCAGAAGAAAAGGAAAATCCTTTTGTAAAAGGTCTTGTAGTGCCTTCAAGAATGAAAACTAATGTTATTGCTACCAAAAATGGCGGTGTAGTTTTAAATACTAAAACAGGCGAAATTGATGAGGATACGCTGTTTTTAGCTCAAAAGAGATTTCTTGATAAAGAGCCATTCGTTAAACTTTTTCAAAGCCAATTAAAAGCTCTTTTTAATTTATCTCAAGCAGGAGTGAGGGTTTTTGGTTATCTTATGGAACAAACAAAGTTTGATGATATGATTTTGTTTGATTGGAAAGAATGCCAAGCATTTACTTGTTATAATTCTACTTCAACAATTTCAAGGGGTTTAGTTGAATTGTTGGACGCAGGTTTTATTGCTAAGACTTCTAAAACAAATCTCTACTTCATAAACCCTCAAATTTTCTTTAAAGGCGACAGAATTGTGCTTATTCAAGAATACAGGAAGAAAAAAGCACCAACTGACGACCCCAATCAACTTAAAATTTCTTTTGGAGATGAAACGCCAAGAACGTTTACTGACAAGGATTGGGAGGAGTTTGTAGAAGAAACAAAATAGAAATTTTTGTTTGTCTTCTTTTTGCTTAAAGAACAAGCAAAAAGAGGATTTACAAGCATTCCTAGGCTCGGAAATGTCGACATTTCAAAGCCCTCGAATGCTCAAAAAATCCAATCTCCCTTTAGGGTTGGGGTATTCGTCCGAAGGACACCATACAACCTTAGAGATTGCCGATAATTACTACTATCAACGAAACCAATATTTCTAAAAGTCTTATAAGTACTTCGATTTCGTGTTGTCTTTTCTTTTTTCCCATAGTTTTCATTTTGATATAAATACTTTCGTTTTTAGTATATATCAAAATTAGCTGGGTGCAACTCGACAAAAAAAGGACAGCACTCTGAAAGTGCCACTATATCTTGCGTAGATGAATTAGGATTAAATTCAGCACTTCAATTACCTTTAACTTTGGGAGAAACGAGAAAGGGGGATCGCTCCCCCTCGTTCGACTTTTCGTCGCCACCTCATTGACCGCTGACGAGTTGCATCCCTGCATTGCTCGTTTCCTTGTGTAAGGCAATTCAAAGGTAATTAAAATTATCCGAAAGTCAACTACTTTCGTCAAAATTTTGTACCTTTGTTTGCGCAGTATTACAAGACGTGTTTAGCGTGACCGCTAAACATCTTGTTTTTGCTCCTTTCAGTCGCAAAAAGGCGAGCTAAGCTCGCAAAGAGATTTTAAGAACATGGCAAGACCAAAAAAGGACGTTAAGCGGACGCATGAGGTAAAGAGCCGATGCACCGCACTGGAGAAAAAAGCCATCCAAAAACAGGCAGAAAACGCAGGGTTAACCGTAGCGGATTATATCCGTATGAGCGCACTCAACCAAAAGATAACCTACAAGTTAACCGCAGAGGAAGTTGAAGTTTACAAGTTGCTGGCCGAGTACCGCCACAACTTTAAGCTAATCGGGAACCTCTTCCGAGAGCGCAAGGACATGAGGGAGGAAGTGCATCAGCTTGTCAAGGTCATTGATGAACACTTAAAAAAACTCGTATGATTGGAAAAGCCAAGAGCATAAAGCACACTAGCATATCCGTAGATTATGCCCGACTAAAGGAGAATGGCGAGGAATTGGGTAGGCGATACCTGGCAGGAGAAACAGGGGAGGAAATCGCCCAGGAGTTTAGAATGTGCC
>CAYODN010000120.1:0-2988 GCA_964402735.1 uncultured Candidatus Peribacteria bacterium
AGCCCTTCTGGCGGCTCTCAAAATGATAAAATCAGGGCTTCAAGTTTGCCTTATGGCACCCACTGAAATTTTGGCAAAACAACACTATCTCACTTTTTCAAAACTCCTTCGAGAAGAGTCTCTAAACATTCAGCTTATTGTCGGATCCACACCCCAAAAACAAAAAGAAGAAATAATAACTCAAATGAAAACGGGTACGCTTGATTTAGCCATTGGAACACATGCGTTAATCCAAGAATCCATATCATTTAAAAAACTTGGACTTGCCATAATCGACGAACAACACAGATTCGGAGTAAAACAAAGAAACACACTAAAAAGCTACGGGACACCCCATTTGCTAAGTATGACAGCAACTCCCATCCCCAGAACGCTCGCAATCACAATTTACGGAGACCAGGACTTATCGGTAATCGACGAAATGCCCAAAGGACGCCTGGAAATCATCACAAGGCACGTTCCCGAAAAAAAACGAATCGATGCTTACAGGTGGGTTGAAGATCAAGTTCTTAAAGGAAGACAAGTTTTCGTGATTTGCCCTCTTATCGAAGAATCTGAAACGATGGAATTAAAAGCAGTATACACTGAATATGAATACCTGAAGGAACATATCTTCCCGACTCTGAAAATAGCTCTCCTCCATGGCAAAATGAAACAAGCCGAAAAAGACGAAATAATGGAAAAATTTAAGAACAACGAAACGAATATTTTGGTATCCACATCGGTAATTGAGGTTGGAATAGACATTCCAAACGCCTCAATAATGATCATAGAAGGAGCCGAAAGATTTGGACTCTCACAATTACATCAATTCAGAGGAAGAGTGGGTAGGGGAACATGCCAAAGTTATTGTTTTCTTTTTACAAATAGTTTATCTGAAGAAGGAAATACAAGGATGAAAGCCATGGAAAGCTTTTCTAGCGGGTTTAAATTATCTGAAATAGACCTGGAGCTTCGTGGGCCGGGGGAGGTATATGGAGTAAAACAAAGCGGAATCCCTGATTTAAAAATGGCCTCATTGACAGATTATAAAATGATTGAACTCGCGAGAAACGAAGCCATCAAAATAATAAACGAAGACCCGATGCTGGAAAGGCATCCAATGTTGCAAAACAAATTAGCTAAAGCTCAAAATCAATATTACGGAAGCTAGAAGCCAAAAACATAAAAAAACAAACTGTCAATCGTTAGCTTTGCACAAGATACATTGTGCAAACTAAAATAAGTCTTTTACCATATATGTCCCCTCAAGCAAGTAGCCACGTTTTGCATAATATTCCCTTGTTCCGATACCGGCTATTATTGCAAGCCGCTTAAAACCGTTTTCTTTACAAATTCTTTCAGCCTCAAGTATCAAACGCGTACCAAATCCATGATGTTGTTTTTCACCGGATTTCTTTCCCACCGGGATCTGCGTGCCATAAACATGCACTTCCCTAATTATCATAGCGCCATTAAGCTCTTTCAAATAAGATTTTCCGGGTAGTCGGAGTCGAAGAAGTGCAATCAACTTATCCGCCTTAGTATCCTCAAAGCTGAGAAAAAATTCTTTTCCTCCGGAGGCCGCATATTCTCGAACCAATAATTTAATTGAGTTATCATCGATTTTATCGTTTTTAATCTCTCTAAATCGAATTTCTTGAATTTTAAAACCTTCTTTCACAAGACTTGCTTCCAAAATTTGACGTATATTGGAAGTTTTAAGCCCGGACTCCACATCATTAGCGGGAATATCACGCGCAATTCTGTCAACACGACAAAAATAAGGCACATTTTTGAGATTATCCATCAAAATTTCAAGAAGAGTTGAATCTGAATAAGGTTTATACTCCCCTTTCTCATAAAGTTTCGAAAGACGAGCCCTTTTTACAACAACACAAGGATAAATTTTTAAATAATCCGGTTTAAATCTATTGTCGTTGAAAAGATCAAAAATCATTTGCTTATCCATTTCGGGCGTAGAATATGGCAAATTCGGCATCATATGAACTCCAACTTTAAAACCGAAATCTTTAAGGAGAGAAAAAGCAGAAGAAACGGCTTTTGTATCGTGTCCACGATCCGTTTTTTTCTGAACTTCATCGTACAAAGTTTGCACACCCATTTCCACCTTCGTAACACCAAGTTCCCTGAAAAATTTAAGTTCGCGAGAAGAAATCAAATCAGGCCGAGTTTCCACATTAATACCGATACATTTACTTATGGCAGACTCGTTTTCCTTTACCACATCAACAAATTTAGCACTTTTTGAAAGGCTTTTAACACGAATTTCACTTAAATGATCTTCTCCATAAATACTTTTTTTCACAACATTTTTATGGGAAAAAGCATTTTCATCCTTCAATAAAACAGAAAATTCATTCATCGCCAAAAGGCATCTTTTTATAAACCACTTTTGATAAGCTCTGGGATAAGCGCTAAAAGAACCACCAATAACACGGAGCTCGATTTTTGAAGTATCGTGCCCGGCCATATGAAGCGCTTTAAGTCTCACAAAAACTTGAGTATAAGGATTGAAAGACTGACGATATGCTCTCTGCGCAGCGGGTTGAGAAGGAAGATAACTTTTTGGCATTCTGAGATCGGTGGGACAATAAACGCATTTTCCGGGACAAAAATAAGGCTTGGTAAGAACGGTAACGGGAGCAACACCGCTTAAAGTACGCACGGATCGTTTTTTTATAAAAGATAAAATCAAAGGATTTTCGTATATTAAGCCATCTTCAAGCAAATCTTGATAAGCTTTGATAAAGTACAAATTATGAAACACCTCAGACTTTTCGGCTTTAATTACGGAATTTCGTAGTTTTTCAAACTCTTTTTTAGACTCAACTCCCCTCTCCATAGCCAAAAGTAAAATTTGTTTTGCGACCGCGTTGAATTTTTCCAAATTTAAATTAGCAAAATCCATAAACTTGATTATAATAAGTAAGCATTATGTTAATAAAAAAAATGAAGAATTTTAGTCTTCAACTTTAAGCTTCATTA
>CAYODN010000121.1:0-2877 GCA_964402735.1 uncultured Candidatus Peribacteria bacterium
TTTCATCCTCAATAATTTTGTAGAAATAACGTGAAAGAGCGTCTTTTGAAAAATATTTTTCCACTTCAAATCCAAGAAGAGAAATTTTAGCCGAAAGCTCAAGATCGCTGGAGCTGTAGGGAAGTAGAGCAATACCTCCATCTGTATCATCTTGATACGAAAGCCCATCAATTTCTTCTTCCACAAAATATTTTTCTCCGAAATATTGATTCATCAAATCCGCCGACATTTTTCGAAGTAAAGCTTGGTCCACCCTTTCTCCTTCGGAGTAATAAAGATTTGCAAGTTCGTTATACAAAAATCCGTTTTTCCAATCTGAAAATACAATACTGTTTGCAGATTCGCCCGAAGGTAAAATTACATATTCCGGTGACACTTTTGGCGTTAGCACGGAATATGTTTTAGTAAGCCTGGATCCCACAATTTTAAATGTTTTTTTCACGGTATCTCTAAGAGTTCCATTTTTAGCCGAGTAGGTGATATCCCCCTCGCCTTTTTTTGTAAACTCCGGAAGGCTTACATAAACGTTTTTAAACGCCTCTCCGACAACTTTTATCTTTTCACCGATACCAAGAGCCTCTGAAGAAAGCTCGAAATCGATTTTATCGCCTTGTTCAAGTTCCTTACCGAAAGCGCGAATTACAACCTCCACCTTGTCCTTTATCGAATATTGTCTATTGATAACGAAGTCTACGAAGAGTGGCTTGGAAACAACAATCGGATCAAAGGAAATACCGGCAGAAAGCGAATCTAAAGAAACCGCTCGTGTTGAAACTCTCCACGAAGTGATATTGTCCGGAAGTTTGAATTTCACTGTCGCATTACCTGAAAAGTCGGTTTTAATCGTTGTAAACAAAGCGCTGTCTTTAAAATCGCTTCTTACTCCGCCTCCGCCTTTGTCGTTATGAACATAGTATCCGTTTGCAAAATAAGTATGATAATTTTGCACCTCGAAATTAAAGACTTGAACGGTTCCCGAAATCTTTTTCATTGAATTTATCGGGATGATTTCACCGTTTAATCCAAGCATATCATCTCCCACGGAAAGGCTTCGCACCTCCACAAATTTACCATTCGAATAAACAACATGTTCACCCGTTACTTCAAGATTATCGTTTATCAGATAATATCCGTCCACAATGTGTGACACCGTGGAAACAACTTTCCCCGGCACTTTATCGTTTGAATATGGGTTCTTGAAAGTCAAAATTTCATCTCCCGTGACGATATCGGAAATCTTTTTAACGGACAAATCCGCCATCGTAATCAATGTGTCAGCCGTGAAACATCCACCTCTTCCCTCGGTAGATGCAAACATGATGTTTGAAGGATTTATGTGGCTTACATACGTGAAAATACTTCCATCAAATGAATTATGGTAAATATCGTTCAATGGATCGGAAACATTATCATAAGCGATTTTATAATAAGCTTCATCAATCGCATTAACATTTAAATCTGCTGATACTCCCTTTCCGGAAGAATCTTTCACTTTAAACTTCAATGTAACTTCCTCACCCGGCAAATAACTTTCTTTATCCGAACTCATCTCAATATCGAGTTTTTTCTCACTTTTATTGAAATGCGCCCTTGTGGAATAAACCTGTTTCATATCAGTTCCGTCGAAATACACGGCCGAGATATAAAATCCGGGAAGTTTATCGGCACTGAAAACTGTGCTTATTTCCGGGCTCTCTGAAACAAAGGTCTTTTTAATACCATTCATGCTTTCGATAAACAAAAATTTTCCACCCGAAACAGGCGAAATTTTCGTTTCTCCATTACTTACATAGGCGTTCACTTTTTCGTTTAAAGAATAGAAAACTTCATTGTTTTCGTCCTGCGCTTTCTCAAATTTAATATTTAGAAAATCGTAGTTTGGATTTTGAAAATTGCCATATACGTAAGTTAAAACCTTGCTCACATTTTTATCTTCATCGAAAGTTGTAAGAAGTACTTCGAAGTATCCGTCTTCCTCGGTTTTAAATTCATAACTAGCCTTTCCATCGTTATCACTGGTCATTGAAAAATCCTCCACAAATTCCTCGACCGGATTGTATGAATATTCAAAAACTGTTTTTTTATTTATAAAATCATAGTGTTCACCGGTTTTATATTTTTCAAAACTAATTTTCGTGATTTTTCCTGTGATTACTTGATTCTTTGCAGGTTCCCCTTTGAAAGCGAAATAATCATAAACGCCACCTTTTTCAGCTTTATCCAAATCTACAAAATTGCTTTCCACAGTGATTTTTGCGATTCCGTTTTTGTGTTCGCTTAAAGCCTTAAGATACACTTTTGAAAGGAAAACATTTGCATTGAAGTTGCCCGAAATATTTGTTTCCTCGGATTTAGGAGAGAAAAACTCGAAGTACTTATTGTCCTTAATTGAAAAATATTTTGAATTGATGTCATAAAAGGTCTTCACAGGCTTTACAGTTAGCTTTGCATTCCCAAACTCATCAAGAGCGATTTTTTTACTTTCTTCTTTGTAGTCTTGAATAAAATCTACCTCTCCATATGAAACGGGTGTACCATCAAAATATCTCGCACTTACGCTAAGGTTAATATCCTCGCCTGCAAAATAATTTTTTCGATCGGCATCAACCACGATTTCATAAGCGGGTTTCACATAATTTGTCACCTCGAAATATTTCGAAGCCACGATGTCTTCTCCGTTGTAAAAATCCACATTATATGAACCGATAGGGGCGTTTTTTAGTAAATATTCGCTTTTGAAAAATCCATCTTCCACATTGATTTCAAAGCTGTCAGCGATTGTTTCATGATTAAAGCGCACATCCACTTTCAAGTTGTTTGTCTTTTCACCCGATTTTTTCTCAATAAAACCCCAGATATTCATTTTATCGTTCGGCA
>CAYODN010000122.1:0-2856 GCA_964402735.1 uncultured Candidatus Peribacteria bacterium
CTTCGGGTCATAACAAGGATAACTATTACAGGTATTTTTTATGGAATATTCAAAAACGGAGCTGTCATCGCTTTTCCCGACAGTATTTTCAGAATTAAACCCCGGAAGCTCGGTATTAAGATGAAAAAGCGCCTCCTCAATGCCGGACTCCGCCGCGAAGTATGCCTTTCCCGATGAAATAAGTGATTTTGTAAACGTCACTTCACGCATTATCAACGAAGAAAGTGAAATCGACACAGTTAAAAACACACCCATAATCAAAATCGCAACGAGAAGCGCACTTCCCTTTGGTTTTTCTGATTTTAAAAAATATGTTTTCATTTTATACAGGTTATATCGATATCGGGAGTTTTCGCATAATTTCTGAGAGAAACGGTGGTTTGAAACGGTATTTCATACTTATCCTTTTTCATTTTCAAAAACACGGTCACCTTGGGATGAAACGCTAGAGAATTAAAAGCGGAATTTTCCTCATCAAAAGGATCAAAAGCCGGGGTTACATAAAAAGAAAGCCCTGAAATTTCCACTCTTTCATCGTTCAAAACAAAGCTTTTTTTATCCTTACCGCAATCAATATTTTGCTCAAGATGAAGACCACCTTCTTTAAGCGAGTAAGTGCTCGCCACTTTCCCATCACTTGAAAGTAGAGTAATTTCAGCTACTCCAGCATTAAAATTACTCGAAACATTTCCGCCGTAGTAAACTGCGTTTTCACGAAATTCGTTTACAAACATATCCATCAAAGACCTAGCCTCCGAATAAAGAAGCCTATACTCATTCGTTCCGCGCTGCGTATACACAATATCCGCATACGAACGAATCACAATCCCCGTAAACATCACAAAAATCGCCATTGCGATGAGCAATTCCACGAGAGTAAAGCCTTTATTGTTTGATGGTTTTTTCATATTTTTTACAGAGCCCCACCCTTCCAATCCGTAAGCACGGCGGAAAGAGAGACTTCTTTTACATTATCCAAATCCGAATAAGATACGATACTTTCCACTTTAAACGAATTCTCGCAAAGCGATTTTCCGGGCGTATCGCAATAATTTGAAATGCGAACAACCCTCCTAAAACCGCTATCTTTTCCGGAAACAGCGCCGCAAAGGCCGAAATACTGACCACCGTCTTCATCAAAGATACAAATCTTATCGTTTTCACCGTTTTTCAAAAATAAATCCCAAGTTTTAAACCTTGAAATATCGCTTACACTACTCTTCACAGAATTTTTCCAAGACATCGAATTAATTCCAACCACATATTCCCCACCCTCGGAAATTGCCCCAAGAAGATCTGTTCGACCTCGAAAATCCACATTATTAAGCCAATTTGTATCTCGAATATTTCTCATAGCCTCAATGCCTTCTATTGCAAGAAAATAGGCTTGTTGCACTTTCACCACATTTTTATTTGTATTGATAAGCCCAACTAAAATATTTGTAGCCGTCACAATCGCAACGGTTAAAATCATCATACCGATTAACACTTCCGTAAGAGTAAAGCCATTTTCGGTCTTCGCGCACAAAGCTATTTTTTTTAATTTTTCATTCATCTCTCGATTTTAAATTTTTGTGTTCGTGAATCAAAATGGATTTTTCGTGAGTCTTCACCGTATTTAAGCAAAAACGATAAATCGTTTTCCGCATATTTAAGACCGGAGTCGATACTCACTTCCACATCACCCGAAGGCGGCACAAAACGAAGAATCAAATTCGAAAGCTCCACATTATCCGCACCAACCGAAATACCCTTTTCCAAATTCAAATCAAATTCGCTGCGTTTAGAAAACTCATCGCAACCGCTATATTTAAACTTTTTCGAAATCACATCGTATGTTTTCAAATTCAAAAACGGAAGTGTATAGGCCTTAATTTCATATTCACCGTTTTCACCCGATTTAAAGTAAAAACCGAAACATTTTAGGCTCTCATTCACGCTTTTCACATCATTACCGGCAATTCTTTCACTGATTTCATCAAATTTCACGCTTCCAACTTCTCCATATTTTGCACGAGATTTAAGGTTCTCAAGCTGAGAAATCAAATTATCCGCACTCAAATCAAGAAGTGAAGATCTTCGAAAATCCATATAGCCTCCAATCGCCAAAGTTGAAAGAGCGCCGATTATGGCCATCACTATAAGCATCTCAATTAATGTAAAACCTTTTCTCATAAAGCGCTTGAACTTAAATTAAATATCGGACCCATAATCGCGAGTGCGAGAACCGCTACAAAAAGCCCCACAAGTACAATCATCATCGGCTCAAATACCGACACGAATTTTTTCAAACTAAAATCCACCTCTTTCTGATACTGCACCGAAATTTTATCGGACACCTTCGAAACAGAAGCCGAAGATTCACCCGTTCTAATCATTTCCACCACCTCAAGCGGAAAACAAATCTCATACTTTTGCATCAAATCGGAAATTTTTTCACCGTTTTTCACTCCCAAAGCGATATCTTCCACAACAGCTCTGTAAGCCGTATTGTTCAAAGAATTTCTCACAATCTCAAGCACCTTCACCACCGGCACACCGGCATCAACCAAAATCGCAAGCATATCCACAAATCTAAGCACATAAATTTTTCTAAGAAGCACACCCAAATAAGGAATTTTAAGTTTAAAAATATCGAAATTCACTCTTCCCGACTGCGTGCCAACATAAGCCAAAAACAGAACATACAAAATTCCAATTCCACCAAGCAGCGCCCACCAAAAATTCACTATCAAATCTTGAAAAGACACAAGCATTCGCGTTGCAAGTGGAAGCTTTGTCGTGCCAAGTCCCCCCTCCTCAAAAAGCCCGAGAAGAGTCGGAAAAACAAAAAACATCATCACAAAGGCCACAAGC
>CAYODN010000123.1:0-2718 GCA_964402735.1 uncultured Candidatus Peribacteria bacterium
GATTATACGGGGTGGTTTCGCCCATTTCTTGAAAAATAATCGCTTTTTTAGTATAATTATGGCGATTTAAAAACAAAAAATTGATTCCGAGGCTGATTATAAATTTCAAAAATTACGAAAAGGGCACTTTTGAGTCCGCTGTTTCCTTGGCTAAAATATGTGAAAAAGTGTCTATCGAGAACGATTTTTCGATTGGTGTTTGCGTAAATCCGCTTGATTTTACATTGGTCCGAAAGGCGGTACGGATTCCTGTTTTTCTTCAAAACTGCGACTACTTTTCTTTCGGTGCTCATACAGGAGCCGTAATTCCCGAACTTGCAAAATTTCACGGAGCAAGCGGTGTTTTATTGAATCATGCGGAAAAGCCTATTTCAAAGGAGATACTGGGTTTAACGATAAAGGAATGTAAAAGGGTTTTTCTTCCGGTTCTTTGTGTTTGTAGCGATTTGGATGAACTTAAAGACTATATAAAATTCGATGCGGATTTGTATATTTTGGAACATTGCGATGCTATGGGGTCTTGTGTTTCAATCGTTGAAATGAAGCCCGAAATAATAGCTAAAGTGCCGGAAATAATGGGGAATAAGGCTTTTATGCTCGGCGCGGGAATTAATAATGCTGTACAGGTGAAAAAGGCTTTGGTAAGCGGAGCCTATGGTGTGCTTGTTTCCAATGCTGTTGTGAATGCGAAAGATCCCGAGAAAAAACTTCTTGATATAATTTCGGCATTTAAATAATTGTGGCGTTTTCTTGATCAAATTTCTTCTTCAAGAAAGAGGAGGAATAAGAACAGAAAGTCGTTTTTATATATTGGTGCGTCTATCAATCCGTGAATAAAAAAATAGTACACAACTAATGCTGATACAAGTTTAATTCCACTTGTTTTTTGTTTATCAATAAATAAGTGGAATAAATAAAAAATGCAATTCCAGCGATTAATCCCGTAATTCCGAAATTGAAAAGTAAAGATAGAAGTAAGTTGTGTGGGTGTGGTACCTCCATGCTTAATGGTTTGTTGTTTATTGCTTGTTCAACATTTTGTTCATAATGATGTTGAAATTGGCCAAGTCCGAGTCCAAAAATAATATTTCTGGGTTCTTTTAAAAGAAGTTTCGAAGTCATTAAAATTTCGTTTCTTTCATCCAGGCTCGACCAAGTGGTATTTAAAGTAGGTAAAATTTTTGTATAAAACACTACTGAAGAGAGTGCGATGATCAATATGGATAATACTGCTATTTTTATTTTTGTGTCGAAAATGCGGCGACCGTATTTTTTTAGAAGGAAAATGAAGGCTACTCCAAAAATCGCAATAATTGCTCCCATTGATTTTGTGAGAATTAAAATTATTGAGAGAAGAATTGTGATAATCAGATATTTGTTTTTGAAATAGGTTTTTTTTAAGGTGTTTATGTATTTTGTGAAATTGAATATAAGTGCCGGCGTGGTGTAAACTGCAAGAAATATGGCTGATTCTAGTGGTCCTGTGAGTCGATGATCGAAAGTCACGTTTTTTCCGGATAAATTGTAAATTATGGAAAAAATTCCGAAGGCTATAACTCCCAAAGAGTAGTATTTTAAGCCTTCTTCCTTTTCTTCCTCATTTTCAAGTGTGTGAATGAAAATAAACACTAGGGCGGAGGCGAAAATAAAAAATTTCCAATAACTTAGGAAAAATTTTAAATCAAAAATGGTAGCGGAAAGCGATCCAGTGATAAAAAGAATAAGAAAAATCGTGAGAATTTTTGGAAATTTTAGGTGAATTTCTTTTTTTAGAATTAAAATAAAAAGCGGTAATAAATTTATGCCGATTAATATTTCTTGCAGATTTGTGGGAAATCCGCCTATTTTAAAGCGAATCAAATAAGACTGAAGAAAAAACAAGTTTATAAATAGAAGCGTTTTTAGGATTTTTTTCATGGAATATCTTAAATTTCTTCCATGATATTATATCAAGAAGCCTTATTTGTCATATTAATTCTGATGGTATGTTTTATTTTTGATCCGGCCTTTTTTTCGGAGTTTCCGGAGCTGTTAAAAACATCATTACATTTTGTCTTGTGTCCGTACCGATATGCTCCACTTTTATGGAAGAATATGGGCCTTTTTTGTGGTTTAGCTCCAAAGCTTTAGCCATCATTTTTAATTCTCTTTTGCTTTCAAGGTTTATTGGTTTGATTGAGTTTCGGAGGTCCCTAAAGTAATTTATTATTGAAAGAATGTCTTTTTCGCTGTAACTCATTTCTTTCATGAAAAATTTAAAATCAAAGGGTAACAGTTTTTTTCCTTTCTGTTCAGAATGTTTTTTCGCTTCCGCAAAAAGCTTTGTTGCTTCTTCGTTATATTTTGCCTCGATAGTCTCTTCTCCAACATATTCGTCAATCGCTTCATCAAGGGGAAGCCTGTCTAATCCTTCCGGATATATTTCAAGAAGGTTTGAATATACATAAATCGCTCTTGCTAGAGAAATTCTGTCGTGGTTTTCAATGTTTTTTCTGTTTTCCGGTTTGATTTTGAATTTGAGTTTTTTCCATAAATAGTGCACTTGATCGGGTTCGAAATGTTTTTCGGGACTATATTTTGCCAAGGCATCTTCAAGAACTATATTTATGGCTTCAAGTTCACTTACTTTGTCTTTTTCAGGGCTTTTTTTTATTTCGTTTAATATAAAGTCCGCTTGAAGAAGCATTTCTTGAGGGATCGGGGCTAAATTGGTTTTTT
>CAYODN010000124.1:0-2692 GCA_964402735.1 uncultured Candidatus Peribacteria bacterium
AAAAATGTGATATTCAAGTGTTTGTACAAATTATTTAGAAAATCTATTTTTTGTTCTACTTCAGTTGTTGTAAACGGGGCATCGTCCGGGCCATCTATTATGTGTATGGCCAAAGGTAAATAACGCATCGTTGTTAATGTTTCAAATTTTGAACGGATTTCGGGTCTTAAACAACTATAAGTATTTTCATCGGGTGTACCACGTGTAAAATAATTAAAAAGGAATTGTGGATCCGGTTGTAAATCTAGGGTAAAATTTGTTCTTCGATTATTATAAACGTAATTACACCCATTTAGAGTTGCTAAAAAGGCAAGCATGAAATATGTGGATAGAGCTTGAATTCTAAGATTTTCCTTGTCTACGAAAGGGATTCCAGAGTCAACCAATCTTTCGTTATTTTCTGAATGCATGGGGGTTTCCATTTGAAATAAGGTTAATTTCAATTGCTTATTTAAGCATTTTTTGTGTTTTCCGTCAAGTTGCGGTTTATATAATAGTATATAGTTCACTTACAAATGGGACTCGAAAAGTTTATTTAAGCAGATAATTAAGCTAAAAATAATTGGTTAATAGAAAAATTCAAAGCGCAATAATGTATACAGTTTACGATTACTATACATATTAAATCTCCAGGTACTGATTGTCTTTAAGAGATAATAATAAAGACTCTACGATTGTTTTCGTAGAGTCTTAAGAGAAAAAAGTAAAAAAATAAAGAAAAATAAAGGCCAAAGTCTAAGATTTTTTGACCCTTAGCGAGCCACGCCACGCCCCATAACTGTCGTGACTATCCGCACGGTCACGATCAATATTCACACCGGCCCAATCACGATAACCATAGGCACTGCCGGCTAACAAAGATTCTTTTTGTGTCAACAACCAACTCCATGTATAATTATCAAATTCTCCATTCTTTTGTAAGTCGTCTTTGTAATGATCAAGAGTCATTAGTGTAATTCCCATAGTTTCAGCCTGCTCTATTGCCTCTGCGAAGTTAAGGTTTCTGCCACTTAGCGGTGATTCTTGCGAACATGTTCCAAAGTAAAAGTCGTAATTATCATCCTTGTAAACATCGGGCTCGTGGCCTGCCGATTCCATTAATGCAAGACTCGTTAAAGCTTCAGGGTTTGATTCAAGGGAGGCTTTTACATCCGTCCACTTTATTTTAGGATGAAGAGACATATTTCTTACAAATCTGGCTTCCAATCTATTAAGGAGAGTTTCTGGAGACAGTTCTCTAGTGCCGCTGTTTTCTTGCGCGGACTGATTTCTGCTCTTTCCTTGCAAATAAAAATTTTTGTCCAATCTTCGAAAATTTATAAGTAGTTCTTTCGATTTTGGATCCGTAACCTCCGGCAGGTTTTCTCTTGTTTGAGCGGATACCGATTGGATATTTGCCAATAATTCAGGGGAAGCAGAAGTTCCCATTTCTTGATTAGTAGCCTGTGCGGATTCAGGTCTTGCACGTTCCTGAACTTTTGCGTCTTGCTCGCTTGGAGCTGGATCGATATTTTTTGACATATTGGTTATAATTAAATTATTTATATGTTGATTTTACATCATACCACATACCCATTTTTTTTGCAAGCAAAATTTCAGATGGCATATAGTTCACACACAAATAAGACATGGTAGTAATCTTAAATAGCTTACAAACAACAAAAACACTCTGTCCCGGAAAAAATTAAAAAATCTTTGACCGGAAGTTTGAGAGAAAGCTTTTATCAGGGCGTGTTGGCTATTAATCAATCCAAAGCGTTTACCACCTTAATTCCCTTGAAGCCTTTTCCGGCATATTTATCGAGGGTGTTTACAATTTTTTGTAGTTGTCGGGGATTTCAATCAAGTTTCCGAATTTACGATCAATAGATTTTTCGTTAAAAATAATCAATTTAGGTTTTAGGTATGATTAAAACTTTTTTAAAACAAAAAACTTCCGGTTTTACATGTAGTGTTCTTTGTTTAGAAGGTGAATCAGGGCTACGTGGACGGCTTGTTCGGAGTAGTCGATGCGGGTGATTACGCCTTTTGTGAGAACGCCGATCATACCTTTCTCTTCGCGAAAATCTCGATTTTCACTGAAGCCGAGCTCAACGGCACCTTCGCTTATTTCCTTGCCTTCGTCGAAAATTTTCGAAATTAAAGATTTTGGATATTCAAAACAACTCGAGAGGCCTAAGTGAAAACTTTTTCCATCGAAAATCGCACATGCTGTGGTATCCATATATTCGCTTTTTGTGTGTGGCACCTTGAAAATTCCCGATTCAAGACCAACCGCAAAATCACAGGAATCCAAATGAAATGTATTGAAAGCTCTGTTTTTGGCCCCGGTAATCGTTTCATCCAAGCCGATGGGTTGGCTTTTTACGCCCGAATCAACGCTTTTTCCCTCGACAAAACAGCTACGAAATTCCTCGTATTTTTCCAGCGCTCGAATTACGGACGAAATTTTTCCCGAATTTTTTGAGCCGACAAAAATCTTCATTTGTGTTGTTTTAGAAAGCGTAAAACGAGTTGATAGTACTATTTAAGCCATAAGTTGTATACATTTTTTTTGCGAAGCGTTTTTTCGTTCGTTTTAAATCTGAATTTTTATTTGCAAAAATGTGAAAATTTTGGCATAAATTTCCTCTTAATTTGTAAAATTAATTTATGGAACGGGGTATGGAAGGCGGTAGGAGAAGACCGCTTA
>CAYODN010000125.1:0-2616 GCA_964402735.1 uncultured Candidatus Peribacteria bacterium
AAAAACAGAAAAACTCGATTTCAAAAAGCCATATGATATTCACACTTTTGCGCTTGAGAAAGGTGAAAAGATCCTTGTAAAATCCGTGAAGGGTGATGTTGCGATGTCTAAAGTGTATGAGAAAGAAATTTCCGAAAATGAATTTGTAAACGATAAAGATGTAGTTGTTTCGAGAAAATATTTTGTGAACGATAAAGAGACAAATAGCTTTAAGGAAGGCGATATGGTGAGGGTGGAAATTTCACTTAAATTGAATCGTGATTTTGAAAGAAACGGATTTGTGGTGACGGATATTTTACCTTCAGGTCTTTACCCTGTTACTCAAAACCTATTTGGTCTTCCCTACTTGCCTTATGGATTTAGAACAGGTGTAATTTGGCCATTTGCTTTGGATTTCCAGAAGGTGAAATTTTATATGGGATATTTCAATGAAGAGAAAAACAATATTCAGAATGTATCGTATTTTGCACGAGTTGTGACCCCCGGAAAATACTATGCGGAACCGGTAAAGGCCGAGTCATGGTCGGATCCTTCGATTTCGAGTATTTCAAAGTCCGATTTCGTGGAAATTTCGAGAAAATAATTAGAACGCGGAAAGGAAAAAACGGTCGCGTAATGCGGCCGTTTTTTCATGTTTGTGTTTTTTTGGCTGATTTTTTTTGGGTGATCTTTTTGGGGACTTTTTTGGGTGGCTTTTTGTCGAGAATCAGACAACAGTAAATTTTTAAAATTTTATCCAATTTAAGCCATTTCGAAGGGTGTGTATTTTGGATTTTTGGTGGAGGGATTTTTCCAATTTATTCTTAATTTGCGGAACACAAAAAGCGTATCGGGTGCTTTCTTCCCTTCGGAGGAAAGGCCCGTCGCTTAAATGAGGAGAAAGGAAATGCCTCTTTCGAAAAACGGAATCTACTTCATTCAACAACTGGACAATCCCTTTCCTTACGGGAGGGAAATTGTCCCCAGAAGCAGGGATGAATACAGTGAGGAGGTCGGGGTGCCCCAAGTGGCTTACGGATGTGTCGATACTTCGGGGAAGGTCGTCGGTTCGGAAAAAGCGGTTGGACTTATGGCCTCGGAGGCACCTGAAAAAGAGAAAGAGCTCTACCGTCAAGACATCTGAATTCCGCTTTTGAAGGGGATTTTTAAGTATTTAGAAGTCCCCTTCCGACACCATTTTAGCCTTGGAAGATTAACTACAAAATATGAACCTCAAACCAATTTAAATATATGAAAAAAAACTTGTTTAAAAAATTCGAAGCGGGTTAGTTTTAAGCGCTATTTGCGGTCCAGTTTAAAATTCATTTGCTCGTCGACAAATTCCCTATTCGGATTTTCGAGAAGGAGAACCAAGCGATCTTCCATCACTTTGGAAGGTGGATCGATTTGGCTTATTGAGGCGAAAAGCGTTTTTGCTTTGTCGAAATGCTTTTGTCTGTATTCATTTAGCGCCTCTGAGTATACCGATAGGATATTTTGGATGTTACTTGTATACTGCGTTGTCTTGCAGACGACTTCGTATAAACGAGTAGGAGTGGTTTTGCCGAGCATTATTGCGCTGTCGATTTCGCGAAGTACGATATATTTTTTGAGCATCTCGATCTCGGTATGGTTTTCAAAATTGGCCGAAATGATTTGGGTTTTATAGGTTTTATTCACACCACTTTCCATTCTGGAAGCCGTGTTTACGGTGTCCCCCATTGCCGTATAGTCAAAACGGTTGATAGATCCTATATTTCCCACAATCGCTTCGCCGGTATTGATACCGATGCGAAATTCGATCAGTGGAAGGCCATCTTTCGCCCATTTTTCGTGAAGTTTTGTTAGCATTTCTTTCATATCCAGGGCGCAGAGAAAGGCTTTGAGTACCTGATCTTTTTGTTCGAGCGGTGCACCGAAAAAGCCCATTATCGCGTCGCCTTCAAATTTATCCACCGTACCCCCTCGCGATTTCACGATGCTTTCCATCATCGTGAAATACTCGTTTAGCTGCGACACCCATTTAGTGATCTCCACTTTTTCGCTTATTGAAGTGGAATCTTTGATGTCCATAAAAAACACCGTTACCACTCGTTTTTCTCCGCCAAGCTTCACAATTTCCGGATTCTTAGAAATTTTTTCTACAAGTTCCGCACTCACATATTTCGAAAAGGCCCCTTTAAGCTCACGCCCCTGCCTATCCGAAATGAAATATCGGTAGGCGAAGGAGAAGATATAAATGAAAAATATGATAAATAATATTGGACTAAATGGAAGGATAATTTCTTTTGAAAAACTGAAATATGCTAGCAGATAATAAAAAAGTACTTCCAGTATTACAATAATCGATGAAACTAATCCTCTTAAACTCAAAAAAATAAAACTTGATATTATCGAAAAAGCAAGGATTAGTAAGAATTCCATAAGTTTTCCAGCATTTTCCAATAATTTGTTTTCTATCAATGATTGTATTTGATTAGCTCTAAACTCTACTCCAGGCATTAATAAATCCTTATTAATAGGCGTATAATATTTATCTCCCGGAATTGCCTTATTTGTAATACCAATGAGCACAATTTTATCTTTAAAAAAGCCCTTTTCTATGTTCCTTTTTGCAACTTCAGAAAAGGAGATTAT
>CAYODN010000126.1:0-2581 GCA_964402735.1 uncultured Candidatus Peribacteria bacterium
AGAACGGTAGGGGGGCGCCAGTGGAGTCACCATTGACACCCGGCAATGCTACACAATAAATGGTTGGTTTGTGTAAGCAAATATCGTTCGATAGAGTTTTCTTGGGTCAATAATAAATCATTGCGCCGATAAGAAACCTATCCATGAGCGATACGTTGGAGCGCTGAAGTCCACCTCTGCAATCGCCTTCATTTTTAAAAGGCCCGCATGTGCAATTCGACATTAGGCGCTCCTTATTTTACTCTGCAATTTTACCAAGAAAAACTGAAGACAAAAAAAACTTACAAAAAAACTGCGGAATATTTTTACTATACTTCGCATAAAAAACACGACAACAAAAAAACTCTGTGCAAAAGGCAAAGAGTCAACTGCCGAATTTTTCTTTCAGAAAAATTCGCACAAAAAAAATCAACAATCAAACCTTGAAAACAAAAAAAACTCTAAGCGAAAAGCAAAGAGTCTTTTTAAAGTTTTTAAAAAATTTAGAAAGGCAAATCCTCAATCGCCACTTCATCCGAATCCGCATTTACAGTTTCTGCCGTATCGGCTTTCTTGTTTTCAGAAATACCGCGAGCCTCTCTTGCACCACCATCAAAGGAAGAAGCATCACCTTTGCCACCAAGCATAATCATATTATCCAAATTCACTTCGGTTCGAGATCTCTTTACTCCATCCTCCCCTTCCCAATCTCTCGTCTGCATGCGACCTTCACAAAAAATTTTCTGACCTTTTTTTAGATATTGTCCGCAAATATCAGCTAGTTTTCCCCAAGCAACGATATTGTGAAATTCCGTTTTGGTCTGTTTCTCGCCACTTGAATCGTTGTAAGAATAATTTGTGGCTATTCCAAAAGAACAAACCATTTGTCCGCTCGGAATTTGCTTCACCTCGGGATCCCTAGTGAGATTTCCAATCAATTGGACCCTGTTTAACGACATTGCCATATTTTTAATGTTAATTATAATACCGTTTTAAAACATATATATTTTTGAGTCCCCACTCAATCAATATCACTTGCCTTAAAATTTATTTAACTTTGCTATAATAAACGGGCGATTTATTCTCCTCAAGAATCACGAATTTCTCGACCATTACGCCTAATAAAAAAGCCGACAATACTGAAAAAACGATATACAAAGAAAGGAAAATCTTTTCTTTTGTAAATTGCGAATCGGAATCGAGTTGGACCCCGTTTTGAGAAGAAGAATCGGATGGATTTTTTAGCAAAATTTCAGACGGCTTTTTGTGGCTTTCTATTGCCTTTTCAGGATTTTCGTTTAACATAGCGATAAAGTTAAATTTTTGAAAATTTTAAAACTTGCGAATGTATAAATACATTTTTGAACTGGGACAAAACATCAAGTTGTCACTCGCCGAACTCAGCTCCCTTTTGGGAGAAAAATCACTAATCGAAACACACGACAAAATCGCAATCTTCGAAGTGGAAAAAGAATTAAATGCGCAAAATTTTCAGGATAAACTCGGCGGTACGATAAAAATTATGAAAGTGCTTGGGGAAATCCCCTATCCAAACGAAAAGGATGAAGAACTCACAACATATATAAGCAAATCCCTGGAAAAGTTTTTTTCGGATGAATATTTTGATAAAAACAAAATTGATTTTGGCATCTCTCTTTTTAATTTAAGAAATCGCAGATCTATTAATAGCAAAACACTATTAAAAAATTTTAAATTATTTCTGAAAAATTCCTTAAATACTTCCTCAAGATTCGTAAACATAGGATTTGAAAACCCGAAATCTTCCACAATTTACAAAGCGGATTTAGCAAGAAAAGGTCTTGATATAAACATTGTTGGGTGTTCAAAAAATATACTCATTGCAAAAGGAGTAAGTATTCAAAACATTGATGCATACAGATTTAGAGACTACGAAAAACCTGCAAGAGATGCGAGAATCGGAATGCTCCCCCCTAAATTGGCACAAATTTTAATAAATCTTGCCGGAGAAAATGTGAATAAAATTTTTGATCCATTTTGCGGAACGGGAACAATCCTTTACGAAGGCTTACTTATGGGAAAAGAAGTATACGGTAGCGACATAAATCCTGAAATGGTGAAAGCCTCAAAAATAAACTGCGACTTTATTGAACAAAAATTTGGAACAAAAAATGCGACAAAAATCTTCCAAAAAGATGCCACTCAATTAACCGAACGAGATTTTGGAGAAAAAATCGATGCAGTTGTTACGGAAGGGTTTTTAGGCCCTGCAATCAGCAAACTTCCCAGTCCCGATAGAGCAAAGGAAAACTACAAAGAAATAAGAAGGCTATACATTGCTTGGCTTAATGCAGCGAAAAAATATACAAAAAAAGACGGAAAAATCGTTTTTTGCCTTCCCGATTATTCAAAATCGATAATTAACCCTATTGAAGAAATCATAATGGAAACCGGCTTAAAATTGATTGAAAAACACCTTTACCGCCGCCCCGATCAAATTGTTGGAAGGCTTGTTTGCGTCACCTCGCTTTAAATCAAAAAAATTCTGTTGAAAAATGAAATAGACTTGATTATATTAAACGCGCTTAAAAGTTTTTACCGTATTAAGCAAACCTTAGACACT
>CAYODN010000127.1:0-2580 GCA_964402735.1 uncultured Candidatus Peribacteria bacterium
AATAATATCATCATGGTCTTCCGCCTCTGCCCCAGTATAAAGGGAACCGATACTATAAGGATCATAAATGTTATAATTAAAAGCATTGGAGCTATAATCTTCCCAATTATTATTTGGGTTTCCTCCACTTAGCCAATAAAAAAATTCGGGGTTGCTATTTATAACTTCCGGATACTTAACCTGTAATAATTTTACTGCTTGATAGACTAAATATTTATGCACATCTTGTGAGAAATCTGTTTGAGAATTCGAATTATTGCTTATTGTAAGAACAACAAACAATATAAAAAATATTTTTTTCATATTAATTTCTTTTTTAATTTTTAAAATATTTTAAAATAAAAATCCGATGCCGGCATTGAGGGCAGTGGATATGGCGCTGCTTGAAAGCAAATCGGGAGAGGCTCTGACTTTAAACTCAATTTCAAACTTAAGTTTTTCTTCAAAGTAGTATTCCAATCCGATTGAAGGAGAAATAAAAAGCAGCGATTCAGAGTCGGATTTCAAATAACCAACATAGATGGAAGCAAAGCCGTTAACCTTATCATCGTTGAAATGAAATTTTGGACCTAACGACATAAAACTAACTCTACTGGTTACTTTTTCAGTTGCATTGTTTTTTGTATTATCTTTTTTTTTGATTGCAAAATCTGCACTCAAAGAAAAAACTATTGAAATATACCTGCTTTGCCTTGAATCAATCTCTGCACAAAGTCCTACGAAATATTCATCGCCTAAAAAACATAATTCGGGTTTTAAATCAACAGAGTAAGAGTATTCCGGAATTCTATCTGAGGGATTCAGCGTATCCTTTCCCGAAATGCTTTTCAGCGTTTGAGATTCGGCAGAGGCGGAGAGAAGCAATGCGAAACTAAATGCGAAACCAAACAGGAACAAAATTACAGGAAAAAACTTTTTAGGATTTAATTTTTCCTGCGAGCAGTTATATTCTTTTATAGGTTTCATTAGATTAATTTTTTTGTTTTGAAATTCACAGGCGATAATGCCTGTGTGTGTTTTCTGTGTGCGAATTTTTAAAAATTAAAATTTTATGGCGGATGCATAGATTTACTCCTTTCTTTTCCAAAGATTTTTTAAAGGTTTTCATTTTCCGTTTTTAATTAAACATTTAAAATTTTTCTTTCATTTTTTTTATCCCGTTACATAGCCGTCAAATACTGCCGTTACAACATCGCTTTCAAGTCCGAATTCTTCATCACCGACTACCCCGATTGCCATATATTCCCTGACCTCCGGCGTACCCGGCGAAGTCAGAGGTTTCGAATCGTTATATGGGCTGTGAGTATCGCGGGCGAGGAAATTCCAATCGCTTTCGCCTTTTTTGCGGCTGTAAACATTCACCGCATCTACTCCGGCTTTTCTAAAATGCAATTCAATATGTCCGGGTTTTACTTCTACCCGGATTTCCGGTTTATAACTATGCGGATCTATAATTACATCACTGCCTATGACCCCAAGGTCACTGCCTATTGCTTCGGTATAGGTGGCAAGATTTTTAATTCTGTTAATTTCAACCCTCAAATAATCAAATACTGTTTTTTTGGTTGCCTGTTTTGCTTTTTCAAGATTTTTCAAAGTCTGCTTTGCAAGATATGCATTATCCACTGCTGAAACCAAAGATGCAATATTAGCGTGAATTTCGGTTACAAGTGCAGGAGCCAGACTCAATGTTGTTGCGTGTTCATCAATTTTTGTATCAAAGTTTTTTGACCAGTTTATTTGGTCGCCTTCCTTGCCGGGAATGAAATCTTTTTTCGGCATTTTATTCTCCCTTTTATGGATTTTTTAATCCAAGTTTTTAAGGTTTTTAAAAAATATATTTAAAGTATAGATTTTTATTTACCTTTCTAAAAAAACTTCCGGAATTAATATTCCGATGCCGCAATTTTGTAACTCTATTTGTAACTTTAATGAATTTTCTGTCCGCCCGTTCCGCCCATTTTCATTTTCTCTCCTGATTCTTTATTAAAACTTCATTATTCCATAGTTTTTCATCATTTTAGCCCCTTTTTCGCAAATTTACTCTCCAAAATTTTCGTCTGTGCCTCCAAAATTCCCGTCTGTGCCTCCAAAATTTCCGTCTGTGCCTCCAAAATTTCCGTCTGTGCCAAAATATTTCAAATTGAATACATCATCGGGATATTTCCTTTTATCGCAACTTTCGAATTTTTTCTCTGAATTTCTTTACACCATAATCACGAACAATAACTTGCTTGTTGAGCTTTAGATACCTTTTCCTGCTTGCGGCTTTTATAAGATTAACTGTTTTATTAGTTAAACTCATTTCAACAACTTATTTCAAAGAACTAAAAAAACATATTTAAAAACTTCGATTTCAAATTATGTAATTACAAAAAATATGTCAAGCTAAATTTTTTTACATAAAAAAGCCGTTCCCTAAAAAAGGAACGGCTTAAAAAAGGAATATCTAAAAAAACACAAGGGTTAAAAAAATAAGGGTAAAAAAAAGTAATTATAAAAAACCGGAGTGAAAAATTTATCCGAGCTTTTGAATTTCTTCTTTTAAAATTGAAACTGCTTTCTCAGGTGTAAGCTTTG
>CAYODN010000128.1:0-2505 GCA_964402735.1 uncultured Candidatus Peribacteria bacterium
CTGTGGTCCCAGATTTCCTTTTAATACTTCCGCTTTAAATTCCGAGTTTACTTGTTCGAAATAGTTGTCGGAAATTTTCTCAGGAGACGCTTCTTGTGTGCTTGGAGTATTTTCTGGGGTTTCCACTGAGTCGGAAGGAGTGTTTTTTATGAAAAGTTTTTCTTTAAATATAGACATGTTTTGTTTTTATTTTTAAATCTTTATATTTTAGCATTTTTTGTCTATTTTTTCAAGTTTAGTGGCTTCAAGCTTGACACTTATTAACTTTATGTTGACAAAAAGATATTCTTTGGTATATTTCCGAGGTTGATTCTCCCGTGCGCTTGAGCAATGGTGCAAAAGCTGCATTTGGAGATGTTCGAAAGGGGAAAGTCATGGATTCGACGCGTAAGTCCCTAAAACATTTCGATTATTATCTTGCTGTAAGCCTTGGTGGGGTCGTGAATCCGGGGTATGAAAAATACCTCGTTCGTGAACTCGCAAAGGACTCGAACGAGCTCTCGAAGCTCGTGCAAGTGGTGGCCGAAATGAAAGGAGATCGGTTCTTGAGGGCCAGGAGGGCACTCAACGATCTGATCAAGAAGACTCGTTGCGGTGAGCGGGGCAAAAACCTCCGGTCACAAAACCGGCAGATGGCAACCGCTCTCTAGCCAACAACACGACACCCATTTGGAAGGCGCTTAATCTACGGATTGGCGCCTTCTTCACTCTTATGAATTTACGCAATAAATCAAAAATTCCTCATTTCCATCTCCTCCTTTTATGGGTGATTTTGTCGTTTTTATTCCGGAAAAACCTTTTTTTTCCATGGCACTTATTACATTTCCCAGCGCAAATTTTCTTTTTTCCTCACTTTTAACAACTCCTTCTCTGTTTAAATCCTCTTTGGAAAGCTCGAATTGGGGCTTTACCAAGATCACCGCAAATCCTCCCGGTTTTAAATTCGTTTTAATTGCGTCAATAATTTTCAATATAGATATAAAAGAAAGGTCGCAAACCACGACGTCTACTTTTTCGCTTAAAAAAGCTTCTTTCTGCTCTTTTAAATTCAGCCCTTCCATATTTACCACTCGTTCATCCCTCCTTAATGACTCATGAAGTTGACTATGTCCCACATCCACCGCAAATACTTTTTTTGCACCGTTTTCCAGTAATACTTGGGTAAATCCACCCGTCGACGCTCCAAAATCCGCACAAGTCAGACCTTCCACTCTTATGTTCCACGTTTTTATCGCGTGTAGAAGCTTAAGTGCCCCCCTTCCCACATATTCTTTGTGTTCTTCCGAGAGCTTTATTTCGCAATCCTCCTCGAATTCTTTCGAACTTTTTGTCACCAAGGCCCCGTTTACTTTTATCTTCCCTTCTTTTATAAGTTTCGCCGCTTTTTCCCTCGAATCCGTGATTTTTTTTAGCAAAAGCAGTTTATCCAGCCTTAATTTGTTCATAAAATTTGAATTAACGGCTTAATTATAGTATAATTTAAAGATTTTACTAAGTATTTATGCTTAAATTTATTGTTTTAGTTCTGGGTACGGCCGTTTCTTTGGCTATTTTAAAATATCGTCTCGAATTTAAAAATATGATCGGAGAGGTCGGTTTTGCGGAAAAATATTTCGGCACGGGTGGCACTCATTTTCTTGTTATTCTTATCGGTATCGGAGTTTTCGTTTTTTCACTTATGTACGCAACAGGCACTTTACAATCTCTATTCAAAGGTCCTCTGGCATTACTTTTCGGGCTTTAGTTTTCCCTTTTTTAAGCCTTTTTGTACTTTTTTCAAAAATTCCTTAATTTTGTGTTGACTAATGATTTTCTCATCAATATAATCGCTTTGCTTTTCTCAAAAAGTTTGAGAAGCGTACATTGAAAACCAGGAGAAAATATATCCATATTGAAATATATATAAATTGCTTGATAGAAAAATTTTAAATACCAATTACTAGTTGATGTGATTGGTTCTCTGATTAACATATAAGTTACTTAAGAGCGTAAAGTGGATGCCTTGACTTCGAATTCCGATGAAGGACGCGGTTAGCTGCGAAAAGCTTCGGTGAGCCGCTAGCAGGCTTTGACCCGGAGATATCCGAATGGGATAACCCGACGAGAGTTATGTCTCGTTATGACACACTGAATACATAGGTGTGATCAAGGACACTTGGTGAAGTGAAACATCTCAGTAACCAAGGAAAAGAAATCAATTGAGATTCCCTTAGTAGCGGCGAGCGAAAGGGGAATAGCCCAAACCATATACTACGGTATATGGGGTTGTAGGACCTCAACATGGACTTTAATATTATTAGGTGAATTGCTCTGGAAAGTGCAACCATAGGGGGTAATAGTCCCGTAACTAAAAATAATTTAAAGACCTAGAGTGTTCCTGAGTAGGGTCGGACACGAGAAATCCGGCCTGAATCCGGGAGGACCACCTTCCAAGGCTAAACAGATTCGAAGACCGATAGTGAACAAGTACCGTGAGGGAAAGGTGAAAAGCACCCCGGGAGGGGA
>CAYODN010000129.1:0-2461 GCA_964402735.1 uncultured Candidatus Peribacteria bacterium
CAAGGTATCTTCGGGCTTAACGTAAAGGGGATGGAGCAATACACAACAAACTTTTCTGAATATCTGGAAAAAGTGAAGACCGATTCTCCCGAAAAGTGGCTGCATATAGACTCCAGCCGTTTAGATGAATGCCTGGAATACATGTATGAAAATAATATTAAGCATATAAAGATTGGCGGAAGGGTTTACAAAGAAAAAGATATTAGTTTTTTAGATGATCTAAAGGATTATCTTGAAGGGTTGCTTATAGATGCTGATGGCTATCGATACGATGTAATCAATAAATTGCATCTTTTGAAAATACTTGCAGCTGAGGACAATAAGCAAGATTTCGTTGATTTCAGTAATTTTCCAAACTTAGAAGAATGTGCAAATTTCACTTTTAGTAAAAGATTGGTTAATATCGAGTCGTGTAAAAAATTGAAATCTTTTAGAGCGTTACGATACAAGCCAAAAAATGGAGACTTTTCAGATTTGCCATACTTACCTAATCTGGAAGAGCTTATGTTGTTTTATATAACCGCCTCATCCTTAAAGGGAATAGAACGGTTTTCTCATTTAAAAAACATCTTATTGTATCGGGCCCATAAGCTGGAATCTCTGGATGATTTGCTTTCCCTGTCAAACGTATTGGAAGAGTTTGAATTAGAGGGAAAAACAAAGATTGTTGATTATCATGCGTTGGGAAAATTACGGGCGATTAAGCGGCTTTTTCTAAATAACGTCGGAGACATCAAAGACTTGTCGTTTTTGGAAACGATGCCCAGTTTGAAACACTTTGCCTTTATGGATTCAAACGTAGTGGATGGGGACTTGAGCTATTGCAAGAAAGTAAATGGATGGGTTGCCTTTACAAACAAAAAACACTACTCAATGACATTTGAAGAATTGCATCCGGAGTGGGTCGCAGAACAAAGGAAACGCAGCAAAGAACTGGATGAGAAACTGGCATTAGAAGAACAAGAAAGTACATCCGATTAAACAATGAAAAAAGAATGGGGAATCACAATAACGTATGCCTTCCTGTTTTTAGGAGCAGGAATGGCAGCTTACCTTGGGCTGTGGTATATGCCGTCAAAGATTTCCGAACATGGCGTTATCTTATGGAATGAACTGGCGCTGCCGAATGAAGCCAAAGAAGTTTTTACTTCATCTTTGGAACTCTTTAAAGGTCCATGGAATGTAGTTGGATGGATCGGCGTTGTCGTGTTCATTTTAGGCTTCGTTTTGTTTTATTTTGATAAGATTAAAATAGATAGACTTTCAAAATTTAATAAAATACTATATAGTAATATCACAGAACTTCTTGTGATTGCATCGCTGTTTTTAATATCTTGTGGAATTATACTAGGGATAGAATGGGGAAGAGCTGCTCAAAGAGCCCTTATTACAACTCTCAGCAAAGATTTTTCAATTCAAATAAAAACTGTTACGCAACATACTTTTTATTTTATGGAACAATGGTGCTATATATTACCCTCTGGAATAATTTTGTTATTGGCATCTGTTATTATTTTTATTCGTTTTAGGAGAATTAGAAAAAATTTCAAGACAGAAAAATATATAGAAATAAAGGATAATTTAGTTTTTATATTTTTAGTTATATTTATAACTAGTCTTAATTTAATACTTTACTTTTTGGTACAATTAGAATTACGGAATAATACCCTTACACAAAGAAGTAAATTAAATATGCTTCTTTATCTTGATCGTTGGTCGGAAGAGGGAAAGCCGGAGGGAAAGAAATTGGACGAATTTATGCGCGAGGGTCGTTTTAATATCGTTCAAACTAATAGAGAGTTTGTTATCGACGGGACCAACGTCATTTCAAAGTTTGCATCTCTTAGGGACTCCAGAAAAACACTTTTCGCGACTACAAACATCTTATTTTGGGCAAGCCCCTCCGGAAAAATAATAGGAGAACCAGAGGAATGGAAATATGAAAATAAAACTACTGGTGATTCTGAAAAGTTAAACGGGGAATGAATTTGTCCACCCCCATTTTATGAACAAATTTTGGGAACTTCATAGCCTCGTTCATGTTCTGCTTCCCATTCGCAAGGGGTGTACGCTTTTCTCCCCACGAATGAACACCAATAGACGCAAATGGAGAGGAACCGAGAGCCGTAGATAAACAGGGATGCTCTTCTTCGCTTGTCTGATTCGTGTTATTTCGTGTCTATTCGTGGTTCTCTCTTTTTCAAGGGGCCTGTTTTTCGTTTTTTAGATTGTCTTGGAAGCACTAAAAGAATAGACTTGTGTCCCAATGAGGTATGAAGACAATCATTGCGCTTAAAAGGCTTCTGGCAGCGGCGATTCTCACTGCCGGTCTGCTCATCTCACCCGCATCGGCCAAGAGCGCCGAGGCGGAATCCCTCCCCATAGCGATCGACCCCAGGATTCAGGAGTTCACTCTGGAAAACGGCTGGAAGTTTATCGTCCTGCCGCGTCATGAGACTCC
>CAYODN010000130.1:0-2432 GCA_964402735.1 uncultured Candidatus Peribacteria bacterium
ATTTTCTTTTTTTAAGGGGAGCCGGTTTGGCCATGAATTCCCCGGGAATTTGTTTTAAGGTCATAGTTTTTGGATTTCAACACCTGTATAATAATATTTTAAAATTGAAATATAGTCGTATCCCTCCTTTGCCATTGCGGTTGCACCACAGCCGGAAAGCCCCACTCCGTGTCCTTCAAATGCTGTACCCTTACACATAGAATCATCCACTGAAATTAAATATGGGGTATCATCCCAATTCCACACGTCTTTTGCGTTTCTTGTTCGAGTACCGTCCGTGCTTGAAAAATACGGCGTTTTGATGAGCTTGCCTTTGTAGGTAACCACCATATCTTTTGTATCTTTCACCGCTTTTGAAATCACAGGAGCACGTTTTTCAAAACCGTATCCCCTATATATCTGAGACACATCGGGATTGTCATCCAAATCGTAATTTTTTCCCGGAAATTTTTCACCGATTTCCGTGTAATATCTTGCGTATGTCCTTGCAACAACCACAATACTTTTCACTTTTTCGATGGGATCGCCGTTTGATACTTCCGCAATTCCCTTTAAATAATCCTCGATAGGAAGCTCGTTTACCGCGATGAGACGACCGTTTTCAGACAAGAAATCAAGAGATCCCCTATACTCGTTGTCATTTAAATTCGTATTCCAAAGCGGACGGTTTTCAAGATTTTGGATTTGCAGAATTCCTCCATTTGAAGGCCGCACCGTGATTCCGGCACTTGAAATTTCCACCGACTCTCCACCCTTGAATGTATTTATTTTTTTAGAACCTTTGTATGTGTAAAAAGTTTTATCCGAAGTCACTATGGCGGTATCGGTTTTAAAAACCGAAAGTTTTACTCGGATGTTTTTTTCTTTTTCAACTTTTGGCTTTGTGGTGGTATTTCCGGATTTGGATTTTATCGTTGTTTCAAAAAATATTGATTTGTTTTTCATCCAAGTTTTGCCTTCCACAACCGGTGTAATATATTGGCGATAAGTGCCGGGCTCGCTTGGTGCGATAATCGTAAATTTAAATTCCGCGAGTTGTCCGGGTTTTACGTTCTCATTAAGTAGCGCAAATCGTGCTTTTGGCGGACGCAAAAATACGGAAAGACCATCCCGCGGACTCTCTGTACCAATCGCAACCATATCCTTATACCAAGTGAGCGAACCTGTATTTCTAAGCTTCAAAGTAATTTCCTGTCTTTGATCCGCTTTCATGTTTTTTGAAATTTTACTCAAAGATACAAATTCGTAGTCGTAAACTTTCTCGGGATTTGTAAGTGTCATTTTTACGGATTTTGAAAGCTTTGTTTTTCCGTCAACCATCAAATTAATATTTACCGGTGTGGTTCCCAGAGAGATTCCGGCTTTGATTTTGAAAGTAAAACTTCCCGTTTTTCCGGATTTCACGGATTTTTCTTTCATTGTCGCGAGAATCAGGCCATCCTTTCCGGGAAAAAGGGCTAGGCTATCTATCTTAGGATTTTGTTCGAATAAAATGTATGTGCCCGATTTCCATTCGGTTTTTCCGGTATTTTTGAGCTTAATCGTGTAAGAAATTATTTGATCGCTGTTTATGTTTATATCCGAGAAATCGGAGACATCTTCGAAATCAAGATCGATTTTATCTTTGCTCGGAGCTGATTTTTTAAGGCTTGCCGCCGTTTTTGCTATACTCGGAAGAAGGGCGTAAAGATTTTTTCCGGGACAAGCAGTTGCGGCAACATCTTTATGTCCCAATACATTATTAGTATTTTCACCCCTGAAAGTGGATTTTCCCTTCGGATCGATATTATGAATTTTCGATTTTGCGGCGATCAGTTTTGCTATCGCATCCTGCACTTTCTTCGGTACAGCGTTTTCCTCGTAATTTCCGAGAACCGAGATTCCGATTGTGCCGGTGTTTGCGAGTCCCGCATGCGCACCGACCACACCTTCCCCTCCGAAGCGTCCCTCATAAATATTTCCGTTTGTGTCGATAATATAATTGTAACCGATATCTCCCCAGCCACGAGTGACAGCGTGGTAGTAATAAATATCCCTTATGGCCTGCTTCGGGTTTTCAAGATTTGAAACTGTGGCCGTATGATGAACTATAAATTTTGTGACTTTATCGGGATATTGAAGAGGCCATGTATAAGCGTCTCCCTTCGAATCTTTGCTTACCACTTTTTTGTATTTGAGTTCGTTTTCAAACTGAGACAAATAATCATCATCCGCCTCCACAATGCTTACGCTTTCGGGATTGTTAAATTCCAGATAACGAAGAGACTCGTCCGCACCCCATTTCGCTCTTGAAATGATTGTGAGACTATTGCCTGTACTTGAAGCGACTTCCATTCGGTTTTCTTCGGACTTAGTGTTTTCGGGCGAAGTAAGAATCGTCCATTTTACCGAAGACACATTTGGAACTTTTGAGTTTTCCGAAGTGAAAACAA
>CAYODN010000131.1:0-2429 GCA_964402735.1 uncultured Candidatus Peribacteria bacterium
TTATCAGTACCAACAAAACCGAGTACGGCATCATATTTCAATTGTCCGAAAATCAAATTTTTATTATTTCGGAGTAAATTTGTCGAAACCAAAGCAATACTTCTTTCCCATTTTGCGATTTCTAAGTCATAAAATCTGATAGAAGCATTATTATCAATTCCCGATTCGGACACATCCTTTATAGCCGCCGCTTTTTCCTTCGCTTCGTTTAATTTTTCATTATAAGTTTGTAATTTTTGAGCTTTTTCCGCAGTTTCTGCCAAAATTTCAGCCCTATGATCGGAATATTCTCTGAGTAAAGATGTTCTAAAAGACACATATTCCGGCGATATTTTTTTATCAATAGAAGCCTCCAACATCAAATTAAATTGCCCCTCAAATTCCAAAGTTTGCAAATTTTCGATATTTACGCTTTGCGCGGTATCTTGCCAAATTTTCAAATACTCATTTGTAGTCATTTTACCGCTGGCAACCAAATCTTTGATTCGTTCATCCTCAATAAATGGCTTTTTATAAACATTTGTAATCTCGAAATAATGATTCAATAGATTTTTTGACATCTCTGTATTTCCTTTTGCAGAAAACTCAAAGACTTGCTTTAAAACACTTTTCGTAAATTCATCGTTTCGTGAAAAATACAAACGATTCACATTATCCATAGCCTTAAAAGTATCCAACAAAACAGAAACATCTCGAAATGATTCCGCCGGATTACTATCTGAAACCTTATCAAGGTAAGATTTCAAAAGTGGCTCAGAATCAATGTCAACCGATCCTCCCGTCTCACTTATAATCCCCGAAAAAGCCTCATCAAAAGAACGAATCTTTTGTTCAATGTTTTTATATTTTTCAATAATTGCAGGCAAAAGTGATTTCGCCTCAATTTTCTTGTTTACTGTTTCCTTTACATTAAAAGAAGAGCTATCGTTTGCGTCCATAATTTCAGAAAGAGCAAACACTATCTCATCAGAAAACTTACCGGCATATTCAATGGGAATTCCCGGGGCTATACTTTTTAAATTCATCGACAAAAACGAAGAATTTATCTCACTTAATTCTTTTTGCAAAGATTGAGATTTAAGCCTTTCTTCCTCGCTATCGGAATAAACCAATTGAAAAACATCGTAAATATTAGTCGAAAAATTTTTGGAATTGTGTAAAAGAGCCTTAATTTCAATTTCTTTTTCATTTTTCAAAGTTTCTCCAACGCCATCGACACCTTTTTCATTATCCTCGGGAGGATTTGTAGCTTGTCCCCTCACATCGACTTTCCCCAAAAAAACCTCTCTAAATTCGCGAAAAGAGGAATTTTTATCAAAGCGATATTTATCTTTCAAAAAAATCAATTTTGTTTTTATTTTTAAATCTTATTATTTTAACACAAAAAACAGCAAAAACTAAGCCCTAAAACTGCTACCTCAAGCCAAAACAAACGCAATGACAACCAAAAAACGGCTTACACAAAATAAAAACACTAATAATTCCAAAATATCGCTTTCCATTGACATATTTTAAACGAGTGTTATTATTAAGCGCCTAATAATTTACACAAATGAAAAAGTTACTCGCAATTTATATTGTTCCATTACTAATTTTTTCCGCCTGCTCTGCAAAACAGGAGGAAATCACCCAAGAGAAAGTCGCCAGATTTATTAGCGTAGAGCTTTCAAATGAGGAAATTTTCGATCTCGCAAAAGAAAATTTCAAACCGAAATTCTCAAAATATGCGAATTCGGAAGCTAAAAACAAATCAACAATTATAGCTCAAGCTAGCGGACAAATAATTGATCTACCGGTTTCAATCGGAGAAAAAGTGAAAGCAAACCAAAAAATCGCTCAAATCGGAAATTCACTTTCACAAGATATAAATCAAAGCCAAATAAATGCAAGCAACGATTCTCTTACATTAATTGAAGAAAGCAAAGAAAACCTGATTAAAGGCACAAATCTATCACTCGAAAGCGCAGAAATAGGCTTAGATACTGCAAAGGAAGGGCTGAAAAATGCAAACGAACAACTAAAAAACTCTGAAGATCTTTATGATATTCAATATGATAGTGCGAATTCGGCATACAAAACAGCTAAAAACGCATACAACGATGCCTCGGACGCACTGGAAAATTTCAAGCTAAACAATTTTGATCCGGAAAAAATAGCGGAGATGGAGGCCCAAGTGAGAGCTCTAAAAACCGCTTACAAACAAAGCAAATACGCTCTCGAACAAATGGAGGAAGCCCGAAATAGCCAAAAAGACCAACTAAAATATGCAATTGAAATTGCAAAGAACCAATACGAACTCGCAGAAAAACAATACGAAGCTGCGAAAATTTCAGGTTCCTCACAAATATTAAGCCTTGAAGGACAAAGTGACCAAATCGCATCAGGAAAAGAACTGCTTGAAATAAACAAGAAATATAACACGATAACCA
>CAYODN010000132.1:0-2413 GCA_964402735.1 uncultured Candidatus Peribacteria bacterium
TTGAGTTTTCTTTATATGATCCCATTATTTCTAAAAGTTCCTTTTCGCTTTTTGCTTTCGCCAATAATGACTCGTAGTTTTCGAGACTTTTGAGGCGCTCTTTCAGCTCCTTAATCTTTTCCCATAATTCTTTGCAGTATTTTGGTTTCATTGGAATTTGCGTAAGATTTTAGCTTAAAGAACAATATTTCATATATATTTGTTCAACTTCGCCAAGGCCTTCTTGTAATCTTGAAATCTCATCCCTTATTTCATCGATCATTTCCTCTTTAATAGACTCAAGATCCACTTTTTCCGGCATTGCACCGCTTATCAACTCTGTTTCTTCTTCCGTTTTCTTTGGGGAAGGACCGAAAAGTTGTTCCAAAATTTCTTCCTGCGAAAATGTGTGCAGGGGAAGAGTTTCTTCCAAATAATCCATGTGACCGATCATTTGAAGATTTTGCAAATTTTCATCGGGCAATTTTTCTCTGAAATAATCGTCATTGAAAAAGCCGTAATTCTTGAGTACACCGTAAACGAATTCCTGTTCGCCCTTGTCGTCACTGAATTTTTGGACGAAATACTTCCACACATACTTATCCAAACTAAGCCTAAAACCATCTTCTTTCCATTTTTCGACAATTAGTGTGAGGTCGCGCATCGAAGGGACTGCTCTTTTTAAAGATAGTGATCCTTTGGTGTTTTTTCCAAAAAATTTCGCATCGATTTTTTTACCAGCAAACGCGTCTTGCATTACTTTTGCGGCTTTTGAAAGATTTCTTAGTTTCTCAAAATAGTTTTTTGGAAGACGAGTAACAATTCCTCTATCCAGTCCGAAAGTGCAAAGTACATGATAGAGTTCGTTTTTTTCCTCTCCCGCAAGCGGAACCTCGGACTCGTCAATTTTTACTATTCCTCCTCTTCTGAATTTTTTTCTCTCTTCGTTATCAATCGATTCGAAATATGCAGTTCTTGCCTTATCGTAGCCGAATGTCCTCGCCATAGCAGCATACTCGGCGGGCAAAGTGAAATCGTCCAATGTGGTATTTGGCAAATACTCCACTTCGATTTCGTGCAATCTGTTTCTAAAGGCGGCATCGAGCATTTGGCGTCCCGTATATCCGGATTGGCCCTCCTTTGGGATATTTCCCGTTAGAATAATGCTATATCCCTTTGCGATTTTAAAAGGAGGAAGATTGTTTATCGGAGGCTGAATTTCGTCTCCGGGTTTTCTTGTAAGATAGTGATTCAGCAGAATCAATATTTCATGAGGCATTGCGTTTACCTCGTCGATAATCAAAGTTTTGCCATATTTCATCGCTTGAAAGAGCTTTCCGAGGTAAGCCTTTGTCTGAATGCCCACGGGCTTTTTGAAATCCAAAATTGTATCTCTTAATTTTTCCGCTTCATCTTTGGGTAAATCCAAGTCTTTAATGCTCTCTTTTGCTTGTTCGAACAAATTTCTAACCGATCTTTCATCGTATTTTTCCGGAGTTGTGATCTCGAAACCTCCAATGAATTGCGCCGGATCAAATTCCTTGTTTCCCGAAAGGAGAATTGGCATTAGTGCAAGCGCCTCAGTTAAAACTTTGTATTCTTTGCAGTAGGCTTCACGAAACTCTTCATAATCCCCGTACTCTTCTTGGGCTTCAAACGCCGACTTGATTTCTTCATCGTTCACAACATTAAAACCATCGTCTTTCAGTCTCTTTAAAATTTCGGATTTGTTTTTCTCAGCAAGCAATTTACCCTGATATATCGCCATTTCCGTTTTTCCACTTCCTAGATCTCCTTTTAAAAATACCGGGCGAGATTTTGGAGAACTTTCCATTTCATCGAGAATTTTTTGAATATGCGGAGTGATTACAAGTGTGCCCGATCTCCTGAAGCTTTCAATATAATCGTAGATTATGTAGGAGTAATATGCGAGCCAATCGAAATAATTCGTATCCACTTTTGAATCCAATGTCCTTTGATTTTCTTGAGCCTTTAAAGCAATATCCGCGTTTGTTGGGGCTAATTCCTCGACTCTATTTTCTTTTAAATCCTTTAATCTTTTTAAAAGCGCCTTTTTTTGAATACTTTTCAAGCCATCTTCTTCAAGCCGTTTTTCAATTTTTTCAATTTCAAGCGATTTCGATTTAGGCTTATTCAACCTTGATGTATTTGTTTTTGCCATAAGTCTTCTTATCTCAAAAAGGCTTTGGTAATATTTTTTTAAATATTCGGAGGCATTTTCATATTCTAGCTGACCGGGATTTAGTCCTACAGACTCAAGTTCTCCGATTGCCGTTTTCATTCTTTCAAAGACTTTTTGCAGAGCGTAAGAAGACTCGTCCTCCCGGCCTAATTCCTTCATAAAATCCTCCGCAGAAGTTGTGGTTTTTACCAATTCGGCGATTTCTCGGATTTCGTTCTCGTCTATTCCTTT
>CAYODN010000133.1:0-2353 GCA_964402735.1 uncultured Candidatus Peribacteria bacterium
ATTTTTCTTGAAGTGCTTTGAGTTGGAGCAAAAAAAGCTCATCGAAGGCGAGCCTAAATCTCGCTTTTTTTAATTCTTCTTCCGTTTGGGGAAAATGAATGTTTTTGGTTGCAGTTTTTATGTCCAAAAGATTTAGTCTTTTTATTGTGTCGTCCGGTAAATGCTCGTGAAACAACTCAAGCCATTCGTTTATTAAGGGTTTTATTTTTTCTCTGAGCCATTTTGAATTAATGCCCTCAGTTTCATGATAAACGGGAACTATCCTTCCCGAGTGGATTTGTTCTTCGTCTTTTCTTATAAGTTCATAGCTTGGATTTTGCAAAGACACTTTTCCGAATGCGAATTTTGCTTTTCCGCTTAAAATAATGTCGGAATTTCTGGGAAGCATTTTTGTGAGGTGGGCTTGATTAAACCATACCACTTCAATTCTTCCGCTTTGATCTTCGAAAATGCCTCTTGTTATTATTTTCCCGAGCCTGCTTTTTACATTGAAAAGGCTTGTCAGTCGCCCTTTAACCGTATTTACAATATCGGTTCTGAGTTCTGTGAGTTTTGTGAATGTGCTTGTGTCGTTGTATGTGCGGGGATAGTAGCTTAAAAGGTCTTTTACGGTTTTTATGTTCAGCTGATTTTCCATTCTGAATAAATGGCTTTTTGTAGTCCTTAATACGGCATCGAGCCTTTTATCTACCATTTTTGTTTAAGATTTTTTTACTTTGTAAAATGATCTTTTTCCAACTTGAAGTATTATTTCTTCGCTTATGTCCACCGTTTCTTCGGGATTTGCGATTTTTTCGTTATTAATTTTTACCCCATTTTGAAGAACCAGCCTTTTTATTTCGCCGTTTGAACCTTCAAAACCGCATAAAGAGATTAATTGTACAATTTTATATGCAGATTCGGGTAGTAAAATTTCCTCGATATCTTTGGGAATTTCTTTTTTTGCGAAAATGTTAATAAATTCTTGTTCCGCCTTATCCGCTTCTTCTTTCGAGTGATAAATTCTTACAATTTCTTTTGCGAGTTGTATTTTTAAGTTCCTTGGGTTCTCACCGCCTTCAAGAGAAGTTTTTACTTGTTTTATATCTTCCATCGGGAGATCCGTCGCAAGTTCAAAGTAAGTAACGATTAAGTCATCGGGAATAGACATAGTTTTCCCAAACATTTCTTTTGGGCTTTCGTTTACTCCGATGTAATTGTTTAAACTTTTTCCCATTTTCATTTTTCCGTCCAAACCTACTAAAATCGGTACGGAAAGCACGTTTTGTTGCGGAAGGCCAAAATGTTTTTGAATTGTTCTTCCCGCTAGCATGTTGAATGTTTGTTCAGTTGCACCGATTTCCACATCCGATTTCATTACAACCGAATCGTAGCCTTGCATAAGCGGATATAAAAATTCATGCAGGTGTATGGGAGTTCCCGCTTTTATTCTTTCTTGGAACATATCTCTTTGAATCATTTGTTGAACCGTAAATGAAGCGGCGAGTTCGCAAACTTCTTTAAGGCTCATTTCCGAAAGCCATTCATCGTTGTAAAAAATTTTTATTTTCTTTGTGTCCAGCACTTTTGAAACTTGATTTATGTATGTTTCGGCGTTTTTGAGTACTTCTTCTTTTGTTTTAATTTGGCGTGCTTCGGATTTGCCCGTGGGATCACCGATTTGAGCCGTAAAAGTACCGAAAAGAAGCTGTATCTCGTGGCCCATTTTTTGAAACTCCGCCAGTTTTCTTATCGGTACCATGTGACCCAAGTGCAAATCGGATCCGGTTGGATCAATACCAAATTTGATGTTTGTCGGTTTTCCGCGTTTAAGTTTTTGTTCCAAATCTTCTTTAACAAAAATTTCCACGACACCTTTTTCAAGTAAATTTTTAATTTCGTTCGACATTTTTTGGGTGAGTTATTGTTTACACCACATAATTTATCATCGCGCAAAATTTTAATCAATTTTAAAAAATCTTTTTCCGAGTATTGCTTTTTAAGTTTTTTTTAGTTTTATTATTTCTAAATATATTTAACTTAAAGTTTATGCTTGAAACTCATCTCTGCGAAATCGGGCTTAACAAAAACGAAGCCAAGGTTTATCTGGAACTTCTGAAAATCGGTTCTCAGCCTGCAAGTGTTGTTTCAAAAAGGTTAAATTTAAACAGGTCTTCTTTATATTCGGTGTTTGAAACTTTAATTTCCAAGGGGCTTGTTTCGTTTATAGATAAAGAAAAAGTGAGGATTTTTATCGCTAACGATCCGAGTTCTCTTGTGGCTTTTATCGATAAAGAATGTAGCAGATATGAATATTTTAAAAATCAAGCGCTTTCACTTATCCCAAAAATTCGAGGGCTTTCAGGGACTTTTA
>CAYODN010000134.1:0-2320 GCA_964402735.1 uncultured Candidatus Peribacteria bacterium
TTTAAAAGGCTCGACCCCGATTATATGAAGGCGAAGTGTTCTTGTAAAGGCGAATAATTGGGAAAAATACCAAATCAAACTGGAAAACGAGCTAAAAATCCTGTATAATAAATGGATAAAATTTAAAACAATGAATATGAATGAAGGATTTATGGATTTTTGGGAAGATTTAAAACGGATGCCAAGAAGCACGCTTTTTCCTTTAGCTGTAATCATTACAGGCTCAGAAGCCGAAGTGGAAAAAACAATAACAGACCTTAAATTTCTCAAGTTCGAAATTATCGAAAAAACTGAAATAAACACTGTCATAAGCGAATTAATCAAGAAAAAAGACCTCGCACTGAAATACGATAAAGGGCTGTTCAACAACGACTTCATCTACAAACTCTACGATGCAACGGAATACCGAAACTTACCTAAAGAATGGGAATCACTAAAAGAAAGCAAAGCAACTCTTCTAATTGTAATTTCCGAAGACGAATACTCAAAGAGCCCGTTAAACAAGCTTTCGCCCCTAATCTACGACCTAACCCGAAATAAATAATATGGCAATAGAAAAAATTATGTCACCGCTCACAAAAATACCGCCCGTTGAAATCGATAAAGATGAAGGGTTTGTATACCTGGCGGATATGCAAATTCCAATCGGCGAGCATTTTGAAAGCCTTGAAAAAGAGCGACAAAACTGGCTTCAAAGATACACTCTCGATGAATATACGATGAAAGTGCTTCAAAAAGTCGCCACGGGAGCGATAAATGCGGGGGAACCAACCCTTCTCGAAGGCCCGACCGCCGCATCAAAAACTTCGGCAATCGAATATCTGGCTGCAATAACAGGCCATATAGTGATGAGGGTAAACTTAAGCGGACAAACGGATACATCAGATTTAATAGGAAAATTCGTACCAAACGATAAAGCTCTTGCGGATGAATTCGAGGATCTTTTTGCGTCCCGTTCTTCTTTGACACAGGAATCGAAGAAGATACTGGAACAAGCCTCGTCTCAAGGAAGAGGCCTCACAAAAACCGAAAGCGCAAAAATAGCCGCACTTGAAAATATTCATGTATCGGATTGGGCCTGGCAGGATGGGAAAATACCCCGAGCCATGAAAGAAGGGGCGTGGATAATTCTCGATGAGATGAACCTTGCCGAACCGCAAATTTTGGAACGACTTAACCCCGTTCTCGAAAATCCTCCAAGCCTTGTATTGGACGAAAACGGTGGGATGCGAATCGGAATGGGCGGTGAAAAAGAAGTGCATAAGGATTTTAGGATGTTTGGTACGATGAACCCCGTGGAAGAATACACGGGAAGATCAGCGATGAGTGGCGCATACAAAAACAGATGGAGGAATTATGGGTATATAGAGTCGCCGAATGAAAAGGCATACAAGGCGATGCTAAATCATTTGATCTATGGAGAACAACCGAAAATACAAATTGAAGGTGAAAAGTACGAAGCTGAAAAAACGCAAGCAAAAGAGGAATTTGCAAAAATATCCAAAGTGCCGAATATGCGTGAATTTATGGCAAAACTTGCGGCTTTTCATGCTGTGCTTGCGAAAATGGCATACGATAGGGACATTGGAAGAGATAAGGAAGAAAAAGATATTTTCACAAGAAGGGATCTTTTAAGTCTCTTGAATTATATCTCCGCCTGCATAATCTCCGTACGAAGGACAAAAACCGTGAAAACCATAGAAACACATCCGGTTGAGGTGATTTTGAAGGGACTTAAAAATCAATATCTGGATAGAATCCGTGGAGCAGAAGACCTTCAAAAGGTACAAGCTCTCTTAAGAGCGAGTGGAATCGACGAAACCGGATTAAAGAAAATATTTGCGGTAAAAGAAATACGGGAAGGTACAAAAAGAGATGTGAAAGACACAACGAAACCGAAAGAGGAAGATGAATCACATGAAACGGTAAAAATACCGGAAACAATGAGAACTGCCATTGAAGCCAACTACAAAAAACAACTTAAACTCTGGGCTGATAAAGGCATTTTGGAAAAAGGCACAACCCATTATCTTGCCGATTATGACGGACGAGAGGAAGAAGGAGGAAAAGGGAAAGACTTCACAGGTGAAAGCTTTGAAATTCCGACATTAAAAGAAGTATTTGAAGGACTCACGGAAAGAGATGTAAAAAACTATCTGAACATGAAAAAAAGGGGCCTTATGCCGGAACTGTTACTTGTACCAATCGGAAAGACCATCAGAACACTGGCGGAAACCGCCTTAAAAGATGTGTTCATAAGTGAGGTAGTAGTCGATCACACCCTTGTTTATGAGCCGGTAAGCTTAGATGCAAGTGATCC
>CAYODN010000135.1:0-2075 GCA_964402735.1 uncultured Candidatus Peribacteria bacterium
GCAGGCCAAAACGGATTTGAAAGTTTGTCTTACTTCGGTGACTCACTTCTTTCCGGCACTCTTTCGGCCGGTGCGGCTGCCGCTCTTGGCGGAGAAAATCTTTCACTTAAAATCGCTGTGTGTTTCTCAACCGAGCTTATTTACAAGACCTATTCCACATATATGCCGAGCCAAAGTTGTATCAAATGTGAAGTAGATAGGATTAACGAAACGCTTAATTCCGTTCTTTCTCATAGCCTTATTCCGAATAAGGTGACAGGAAATTATATGGAATCGGCTAAGTGCAAGGATGGTCTTAGCCTTGTACCGAGCCTCAATATCATTGCCGTGCCGGCTCCGATTTCCACACCGATGAATATGGACATGATTTCGGAGAAAAATATTTTCGAAGAGTGGAACGATTTCGTTTCCGAATATCATCCGTTTTTGAGTGATGCCGGAAAAATTCCGGGAGATTTTGAAAGCGATTTTATTATTGAAAATGCACCGGAGGACAAAAAATTAAGCGAAGTGATGATTGAAGCCAAAAAGACGATGGATGATAATTTTGCGGATGCTCTCGAGAAAACTTCTGCGATGAATTACTCAAAAGAACTTGCTGATAAAAATATGTACGCCAAAGAGTTTTTCCTTCAAATAAGGCAATTTGCGAATATGTTTAAGAGTATCGAACAAGTCATTAAAGATATGGAAACCGATGCACTAAGTAAAATAAAAGACAAACCAAGCATATGATAAAATTTAAAATACAATTTGCAGTTTCTATCGCTCTAATACTCGCTTTGTTGTCGCCTTCTTTTGGCTACGGTGCCGAGTTTAGCCTTGATGATATTATGAGTGAAGAGGAACAAGCGGATACTTCCGCCGATATTTTGGACCAATATTTGGGAGATAATTTATCTCTTGGAAGGTGTATTTATAAAGGAAATATCGATTTTATTCTATTCATGGAAACACTTATTTACAGCGATGGTTTTGTGGAAGGCGTACTTGAGCCATTTAGGGATATTTTCTCGAGAAACCAGTGCCAATCATCGGATGTAATGGGCCTTATTCTTCAAAGGGATAAGATTCGCGACAATATTCGCGATGCGTTCCTAAATTGCAGAAACGATAGAATTCCAATGCTTAGACGCGCCTACACTTTGGTAAATGCCGAAATATATTTTGTAAGGCATATTGTGGAAGGTGCGATTTCTCTTTCACTTCCTTTCGGGCTCCTTGATACTTTAAGCCTTCAAAACGAGGAAAGTCTTTATACCGATGAGGAAGAACTAAAGGACACAATGAAAAAACGATATGTGGGCGAAGAATTATCGGAAGATGAGTTTGAGGCTTTTTACAAAGGAATTTCTGCTCAGTATAGAGAAAGAAAAAAGGATTATGTGAAATGTGGAAACGATTCTTTCGGTGCGGTTGTGGATAAATTCAACGAGTTTATTGATAGTTTCGGAGGAATACTTCCCGCTTATCAAGACGCGGAAAAACGACTGGGTGGCAGAGCCGAAAAAATATATGAAGCGATAACGGATCCGGGGCTTTTGGACTATGCGAAGAATCTTATCGATGTGAATATAAATAATGTGGATCCGGCTTTATTTACCGAGGATTTCATAGAATACCTTGCGGAGTACGGCTCATTCCCGAGCTACAGCGCAACGAGTACAAGATCGCTGATTACTATGCTTGGAGATGAAGAAATGAAATTCTTCCTAAATTTGGAAAAGGCCGAAATGGCCTCTTCCTTCGAATATCTTTACCGAGAAAATACAGATAAAAGCGCCGAGCAATTCATAAACGAACTTGAAAATTTAAATAAAACTTTAGCCGGTTCAATGGACGCTTTGGACGTGGTGTATGATGGGGTGATGATGATGAATTTGAGGCAGTGTACGAATAAGTAGTTTTGTAATGATGATGTAAGGTTGTGCAAGGTTTTCTGAGATTTCGAGCGCGATGGTTTTGCCTTCTGGATTTGTTGCCCTTCGACAAGCTCAGGGCAATGTTTGCCTTACGCAAACAAAATTGGTTTGCAAAGCAAACCAATTGAGGGCCAATGTTTGCGCACGCGCAAA
>CAYODN010000136.1:0-2068 GCA_964402735.1 uncultured Candidatus Peribacteria bacterium
TTCTGATTCATACACCTCAAACCCACCTCCAAAATCGACATATCTGATTTTTTTAAGATCATCCTTTCCAAAAAAACGCTTTAGATATAACCCCAATTCTTTTATTGTCGATTCATAAAGACTGGCATCTTTGTTTCGTGATGTATGAAAATGAATCCCCTCAAGCTTTATATTTGGATATTTTTTCGATTCTTTCCAGAAAATTATTAGCTCATCAAGACCGATGCCATACTTTTTCCAAGTTCCTTGTGCGGCGGTATTTATCCTGACACCGGCACGAATTTTTTTTCTATGTTTTTTTGCCAAAATACCCAATCTTTTAAGCTCGCCAAAACTATCTATGTTGATACGAAGTGAGTCGGTATGCTTTAGAGCATTGTTTATGTCATCATCGGTTTTACCAGGGCTGAAATAAAGTATATTATTGCTTCCGGCTTTTATGGCCATTTCCAATTCACGAATACTGCCAACATCAATTCCTAATCCCTTTTTCACGGCTCGCTCGACAATTAAGGGATGATGGTTTATTTTCATCGCATAATATGCGCTGAAGTTAGGAATCTCTTTTTTGAAAGAATCTACAAAAACATCTACTGACTCATCAAGATTTTTTTTGTCAAAAACGTAAAACGGGGTTCTGTGTTTAAGAACGAGATTGTTTATCCGTTTCTTCTTTTCCAAAATGCTATCGGCCACATGGAACAAAGTACCTGTCTTATGGGTACTTTTTTTCTCAAGCATGCGCTCGAAACGATTAATGATTTTTTTATCTTGCTTTGATAGCATTTTGGATTATAAAACGGCTTGGTCAAATATGATTTCTTTCTTGGCTGCATCTATGGAAGCACTTCCTCCATTGGGGATAGTAATCATCGGATCAGAATGTCCGAAATCGACATTATGCATTACTGGAAAATTCACGTCTGACAAATATTGACGCAACAAATCCTCAAAAGAATCCTCTTTGGAAAAACTTGATTGTTCCGTAAATCGTCCGAAGATGAGACCCGCGATATTATCAAACCACCCGAGCTGTTTGCATTGCGCAAGATATCGATCAACATGAGCCGGCGTACTTGTCTCGTCTTCTTCGACAAAAAGTATTTTTCCTTGAACATCCGACAAATATTCCGTTCCGTTTAAAACCAGTATAGTTTGCAGGTTTCCGGCAACAACTTCGCCTTGCGCCTTCCTGGAAATAAAAGTTTTTATTCCCTCGTTTGTCTTTTTAATACGATGGTCGTTGTCTTCTCTTAGGAAAAATAAATCGTCCGCATATTCCGGAGATGATTCCACTCTCAATTTGTCTATTGGATTTATACACATTTTCTCGAAATAATTCCATGTATATTCGAATGGCTCCGGCTTTAAAAATGAAACCACTCCCGGGCCGGAAAATGTAATCAGTCCGGTTTTTGTTGTTATTGCGGTGGTCAGGGCTGTTATGTCCGAATAACCAATAATGATTTTGGGATTTGCCTTTATAAGATCGTAATCCAAATAATCTAATAATTGATTGGAGTTGAACCCGCCCCAAAAAGCCATGATGCATCCGATGTCATCATTTTTAAGAAAACTATGAAAATCATTGACGCGAAGCTCGATAGAACCGGCTACGTGTTTTTTTGCAATGTCTTTTACTGAATTACCCACAACAACAGGAAATCCCTTCTTTTCCAAATATTCATACCCTCGTTTTATATCCTCTTCTGAACACATGCCAGCCACCGGATCGGCTGGCGCTATAACGCCTATTTTTTGACCTTTTTTCAGACGCGGTGGTAATATTATTTTTTGCCCCATTTTATTAATCCTAAGAATTAAGCAGTGATTGCTCTTTTTTTACTTTAATACCCCTCATTCATTCTGTCCAGCTTGTTGCCACCTATCCAGATTTAAATTATAAAGCCACTTTTTAACTAGAATGCAAACAAAAATACCCACCAATTGGGTATCTAAATTTTTGCTTTATTTCCTAGATTATTTTTGGCACGATGCCGCAGTCTGGAGGTGTTTGAGAACGAATAGACTCGCGTAAAATTGGCACTTTTTCTTCAGCTATTCCCTA
>CAYODN010000137.1:0-2065 GCA_964402735.1 uncultured Candidatus Peribacteria bacterium
GTTTGAGCTTTCAAATGTTCCTCTCGAAAATTTTTACGAGGTTCTTGAGTTGAACGAAACTATCACGATCCCGCTTTTTACGCTTTCGGAAGGAGAAATCAAGCCTGTGAAAAATTTTTCCGTTCAGTTTTTTCCGGCTTTTGATCCCTCTTCGGATTTGAAAATCAAGTCTATAAGCGGTTGGGACGTGCTTCGTTATAAGATTTTCGGAATGAGAAAAGAGGGCGAAAAATATATCACGGAATCGATTGGTGATCTTACGGCTTTTTCAAGCGGAAGTGCGCCGAGTGGTGGAAATGTTTTTGCAAATGTGGCTAAGCCTTCATGGTTTGGAACTGTGGATTGCGATCAAATGGGGGATCGTGCGGGCGGAATTTCTGGAATCACCTGTGTGGATTATGATAAAAGTATAATTTTACAGTCACAGGATGGTAAAATTTGCACTAATACAGAGGCTCGCGATTATGTGGGTTATGTGGACGGGGAAGTGCGAACGGTTTTTGATTGTTATAGTATCGAAAAGTTTTTATCGGATCACCTGCCCGGGGTAAACGGATCAACGGGCTTAAATTATCTCACGCTTACAAATATGATGAATCCCTCCGTTTTTGATGATGAAAAATATCCAACCATTCGTGAACGAAACGCTTTAAGTCGGCTTTATTTTCGCGTAGAAACTTTCGACGACGAGGTGGTGCGAGAGGAGGCAGAGATTTCTGCGGATGGCTTTAGTGGGTCTTTAAAGCAAAGTCTAAAAGTAAATATTAAGAGGGGATCTTTTCTCCCCGTTTTTAATTTTTCCGTTTATAGTACCTATCAGAGTGAAGAAGAGGCTTCTTTTTAGGTGGATTTTCGTTTTTAAGTTTAAAAAAATTTGCTATTCTTCGTGGGAATCGGCATTTAGTTTTTAATTATTGATATGTCCAAATTTTATCTTACAACTGCGATTGCTTATGTGAACGGTGCGCCGCATATCGGGCACGCGCTTGAATTTATCCAAGCGGATGCGATTTCACGGTTTAAAAAAATGCAGGGCGACTCAGTATTTTTCTTAACGGGAACGGATGAGCACGGAATCAAAGTGTATGAAAAGGCTTTATCGGTAGGAAAAGAGCCACAAATTTTCGTAGATGAAAACGCTGCTAAATTTATCGATATCGATGAAAAATTGAACGTGAAGTATGATGATTTTATTCGTACAAGTTCCGAGAAACACAAAGCCGGTGCCAGCGAAATTTGGCAGATGCTTTTTCAAAACGGTGATATTTACAAAGGTTCTTACGAGGGAAAATATTGTAAAGGATGTGAAGCGTATTTGACTGAGCGTGATATGGATGCGGATGGAAATTGTGTGATTCATAAAGCCGCTCCTGTAAGCGTGAAAGAAGAGAATTATTTTTTCAAACTTTCAAAATATTCGGATCAGATAAAAAAACTTATTGAAGATGATGTTGTGAGAATTGTTCCTGAAAGCCGAAAAAACGAAATGCTCGGACTGATCGGTGAAGAGGGCTTGAAAGATGTGAGTTTTTCACGTCCGAAAAGTGTTCTTCCTTGGGGAATTCCCGTGCCGGGTGACGATAGTCATGTGATGTATGTTTGGTGTGATGCTTTGTCGAATTATTTAACGGCGATCGGTCTTAAAAGCGATCTTTGGCCTGCGGATGTTCAACTTATTGGAAAAGATATTTTAAGATTTCATGCGGGAATTTGGATCGGTATGCTTTTGAGTATGAAAATGCCTCTTCCGAAAACTTTGGCTGTTCACGGTTTTGTTACCAGTCGTGGTGAAAAGATGAGTAAAAGTCTTGGAAATGTGGTTGATCCGCTTGAATACTTGGAAAAATATGGAACGGATTATTTGAGATATTATCTTCTTCGTGAAATTCCGACACTTGCGGATGGCGATTTTAATCATGAGAGATTTTTGGAAGTCGCAAACAGTGAGCTTGCAAACAACATCGGAAATTTGGTGAATCGAGTTGTCATGATGACTGAAAGATTTGTGGGCGAGGTTCCGGAAAAAGTGAATGACAGTGAGTTTTCTCAAACACTTCACGATTTT
>CAYODN010000138.1:0-2017 GCA_964402735.1 uncultured Candidatus Peribacteria bacterium
TTCCAAATGTTTTTTAAACAAATCAAAGTCCAAAAACTCTCCGAAAGTAATACCGACCCTGGAAATTTTATCGGTATACGCGGGTCCGATTCCCCTCATTGTAGTACCAATACTACTTTTTCCCTTCATTTCCTCAAGTCTCCGATCAATAAATTTATGATACTCAAACACAAGATGTGCACGATCAGACACAAACAATCTGTCTTGAATATCGATTCCTTTTTTTTCAAGAACAGACATTTCTTCCAACATCGTTGGAACATGTACGACACATCCATTTCCGATCACACAAGTAGTGTGTGGCTGAATAATTCCCGAAGGCAAAAGATGAAAAACATGTTTTTCATACTTTCGTTCGCCCTCCCCGACACTCGGAACATACACCGTATGCCCTGCGTTTGCTCCTCCATTCGCTCGCACCACAACATCCCTATCGGATGCAAGCACATCAACCAACTTACCCTTCCCTTCGTCCCCCCATTGGGAACCCAGCACCGCAAAAACGGCGCCTTCCTTAGAAGACTTCATAAAAAAGTGGTTAAAAATAACAAAGCATTTTTCATACTAATATAAAAAATAATTTAAAGCAAACAATAATATTGTTGATTCAAAATTACCCAAACTGGACAGAACAAATATTCTTATGTTAACATGAAAAATGCTCGAAATTTTATAAAAACTTTTTTATGACAAACGAAGAAAAAAGATCTTTTAGTGCGCTCGAAAACATATCTCCGATTGATGGTAGATATGCAAACAAAACAGAGGAATTAAAAAAATATTTTTCCGAATACGCGCTGATAAAATTTAGAACACAAGTTGAAATTGAATGGGTTCTTCACTTATTGCAAAACGGCATTTTAGGCGAAGGAAAAAAACTCACCGAACAAGACATCCAAAATTTAAGAGAAATCTATCACAACTTCGACACAAATGCCGCAAATGAAGTAAAAGAAATTGAAAACACTACAAACCACGACGTTAAAGCTGTGGAATATTATATCAGAAAACAAGTAAAAGCTCTGGATATTCCGTCGGTAAGCGAATACATACATTTCGCTTGCACTTCCGAAGACATAAACAATCTGGCTTACGCTTTAATCTTACAAGGAGCACTTACAGACATCCTAATTCCCGAACTGATAAAAATTCGAAACAAGCTGTTTGAAAAAGCCCTAGAAGAAAAGGGAACTTCTATGCCGGGACACACACACGGACAATTAGCGACCCCGACAACTTTGGGAAAAGAAATTGTAAATTTTGTTGCCCGCTTAGACACACAAATTACTAAACTTGAAAATGCAAAAACATTAGGAAAACTTAACGGAGCAGTTGGGAATTTCAACGCTCAAGCACTGGTATTTCCCGAACAAGACTGGATCAAAATCAGCGAAGATTTTGTAAACCAACTCGGACTCGAGTTCAACAAATATTCAACTCAAATAGAACCACACGATTATATCTCCGAAATTTCAAACACCTTACAATTAATTCAAACTATTCTTCTTGATCTCTGCAAAGATATTTGGACATACATTTCGATGGGATACTTAAGCCAAAAAATTAAAAAAACCGAAGTAGGATCTTCAATTATGCCACACAAAGTAAACCCGATTGACTTTGAAAATGCAGAAGGAAATTTAGGAATTTCAAACGCCTTACTTAATCATTTTTCACAAAAACTACCCATATCACGAATGCAAAGAGATCTATCCGACTCAACAGTATTAAGAAACATGGGCACCGCATTCGCACATGGACTTATCGCCTACAAAAGCATTTTGAAAGGACTCGAAAAAATCTCGGGGAATCAAGAAAAAACAAAAAAAGAACTTGAAGAAAATTATCAATTGTTAGGAGAGGCAATTCAAATGATGTTAAAGAAATATGGCGACGATAGTTCTTACGAAAAACTTAAAGATCTAAGTAGAGGAAAAAAAATTTCAAAAGAAGAAATGCAAAATTTCATAAATTCTTTGGAAATTCCTGACTCTGAAAAAAAACGTCTGTCTGAACT
>CAYODN010000139.1:0-1943 GCA_964402735.1 uncultured Candidatus Peribacteria bacterium
TAAAGCCTTAAAGGGATTTAATTTGGAGGATGCAAACAGTGTGAAATACAACATCTATCAATCGAAAAATAGTGAGGAGTTTAAGGATGCTTGTGATAAAAACAAAATTCCTTTGACTCCATTTTTCTTGGAACTTTCCTCGGCTGAAATTTCTGTTAAACAAGCAAAACTTGATAGCGATTTCGCAGATGTTCTTTCCAGAGGGGGAGAATATGGCGGTATTACTGTAAGTCCGCAAGAAGCATATAAAGCCAGAGATCAATATTCCGAGTATTATAAAGGAAACGAGAGTTTTACTCCTTTGATAAAAGCACGTCAGCAAAAAGAAATTTCTGAGCTTGATTCAATTCGCGAAAATATGTTTGTTTCGATCGATCTGGAAGATGCCGATTTCAAAGCGATAATGCGAAAATCTCGCTTTGCGGAATTATCTCGAGAGGAGCAAATTTATGTTTATTCAAAGCTTACAACGCTTAAAGGTTTTATTTCCGAATTTGAAAAAGTAAACACAAGATTTTCCTCCACTTTGCTTTATTATAGTAAGTTGTCGAGTGATTTTGATAAAAAGGATGTTTTTATAAATCCGAATTCTCTTGAGATTAAGGCTTTAGCAAGCGGAGAAAAAATGACTGATGCCGGTTTTGTTTCGATGATTGAATATTCGAATCAGGTAAGTCGTGAAGCCGTTGATGTGATGATGATTTCGGATTTGGTTGATATTTATGTTAATGGACAAGAGGGTGAAAAAATCGAAGCGGAAAATTTTGAGGAATTTGAAACTTCTCAAACGCTAAAAAATCGTAATTCTGCAGACTTGATGCTGAAATTTGACAACCAAATTTCGGTTTTTGAACTTGAAATTCAAAATGGAAAGGATGCGACTTCCGATGTGGAGCTGCGTGGTAAAGGGGCGGATTTGATTATGGAGTTGGGACAGAAAATTTCGGATAATACATCTTTGATATCTAATTTGAAATATTCGGAGTATTTGGCGGATACGGGAAAATCCATTGATGCTACTGATCAAATTGAGGCACTTACAAAAGAAAATGAATTATATTTTCAGAAAATTGAAAAGATAAAACAACTTTTTGGAGGAACTTTGAATGTGGATATTTTACGTCCTGAAGAGAAAAAACTCTATGTGTCCGAGTATCAGGTGAGAATGGTGGAAAAGGATTTAAATTTAAAAGGGACAACGGATAAGCTTGTTGAAGGAGCTTTTACGGGTTTTACACAGCAGTATTCCAAGCTCGGAAATTGGTCTTCAAAAATGGAGGCATATTACAATTTGAGAAAAAACGATGAAAGAGGCATAAAAACACATATGATGCTCGGTGGGCTTCCAAATGATTTTTATGATGAGGGAGTTTCCGCTCATCAAGGACTCATCGATTTTTCCGAAGGAAAGCGCGTGGATTTTGAAAACGAAAAAGAAAGGCTTGTCTTGCTTCGTGATAAGATGACCGGTTTTGATCCTATGTATGAGCAAATGCCGGAGCTTTTGAAGGCTCGTAAGGCAATGATCGATTCAAAAATTAAAAATTTGGATTTGCTTTTGAATTCTCCGGATAGTCCGTTTTCAAAAGAAACCATTTCAAAACTAAAAGATGCGAGAGATACAATTGAATTCAAATCGGGAGAGTACGATTCGGAACTTACAAAACAAATTCTTACAACAGCTGTGATCATTGGAGTGGCAGTGGGAGTTACACTGGTAACCAGTGGTGCTGCGGGATGGGCAATTCGTGGTGGACTTCAGGCTGCAGGAATAGGAGCTGAAACGGTTGCCGGTTCTGCAATTACTTTTGTCGGAACTACTGCGGCTTCCGCCTTCGGTTCTACAATGGGTTCTATTATTGGTATGTATGGAACCGATTTAATCGGTCTTTCAAATTTCGGAGAAACCGGTGCGATTGATGCAGCTTGGGGAAATTTCGGAA
>CAYODN010000140.1:0-1846 GCA_964402735.1 uncultured Candidatus Peribacteria bacterium
ATTTTAACAAAAGAAAACAGTTTCGTGTCCACTTTTTGGGGTACACATCAATGGTGGACCCGAGGGGAATTGAACCCCTGACCTCGGCAATGCGAATGCCGCGCTCTAGCCAGCTGAGCTACGAGCCCACGACCAAAACGATTCTATTCTCAGTATATTTATTTTTGCAAACGAAAAAACACTCAAGCGTTCCTTTTTGATTCATGTTTCTTAAATTTTCGATACGAAAAGAATTAAGAAAAAGATTAAGTTTAAGAATTAAAGAAATTTTCTTTCGAAAAACGTTTCAATTCACTCTTAATTCTTATTTCTTAATCTCAATTCTTCTTTCTTAAATTTTCGAAACAAAAAGAATTAAGAAAAAGATTAAGACTTAAGAATTAAGGAAATTTTCTTTCGAAAATTTTGGTGGACCCTGGGGGAGTCGAACCCCCGACCTCGTGCATGCCATGCACGCGCTCTAGCCAGCTGAGCTAAGAGCCCACGTCGTTTCAAAAACACATTATATATATCTTAAACACGCACACAATTTCAAGCTCTTTCAAGTAATTTTTCGACAAAACAACTCATAATCTATTGAAACGGCTAATAAAAGGGGCTTAAATTAAAACGATATATTTTAACCCTCAAAATATGGGAACAGACAGAGAAATCCACGGTTTATCAAAAAGCCTCTTCATTTTGGCTTCCATTCTCACTTTCGCAGTTTTCACATTCCTCGGCTTTAGAATTTACGAAATCTGGAACTCAGCCAACGGCTCATTCCCGAGAGAAATCACAGTTGAAGCGGTTGGCAAGGCCTTTATTACACCCGACACGGCAATTATCAACCTCGGTGTAGTAAGTGAAGGAGCCACGCCTGAAATCGTCACAAAAGACAACAATGAAAAAATGAATAGAATTTTCGAAACTGTAAAATCGCTCGGCGTAGAGGAAAAAGACATCAAAACCACAAGCTACTATCTAAATCCGAATTGGAAATGGGATGAAAGAAAACAAGAAAGCATTGAAGACGGCTACAGATTGGACCAAAACATCACAATCAAAGTTCGTGATTTAAACAAATCGGGAGAAATAATAGCACAAGCTACTACAGCCGGAGCAAACCTTGTTGGAGGAATTTCCTTTGTAATCGAAGATGAAGAAAAAGCAAAAAAAGAAGCAAGAGAACTCGCAATAAACGCAGCGAAAGAGAAAGCACAGCTTATTTCAATGCAAACAGGAATCAAATTCGGCAAAGTTTTAAACTACTACGAATACACGGATAATTATTACGGAGGCTACGCAAACGCAGTAAGCACCGACATGGGCAGAGGTGGAGTTGCTGAAGCTATGCCTGTCCCCACAATTTCCGCAGGTCAACAAGAAGTAACTCTTCGAGTTTCTTTCACATACAGAGTTAAATAAAAACAAACGAAAAAAGCCCTGAAGCTAAAACGGGGCTTTTTTTATTGAAAAGTTTTTTATCACGGAAAACAACAAAAAATAAACCGGACCGATCAAAAAATACGAAATCTTCATCCACCAAACAGCATGAAGGCAATCACAAATTGGGAGACCCGAATAATTTAAGGCCTTTAAATTCACCACCCCGAAAAAATGATAAAAAACAGTTTCAAGAAAAATCAAACAAAAAGAATAAAACAAAAAAAAATAAACAAACTTTTTAAAAAACCGATTTTATCTTTTAAAAAGTTTTTCAAACAAGTAAACGGAAAGAAAAAGTCCAATAGCCCAGGCAAAAAGCGGATACAAATTTAGTCCAAAAAAACTAGCCTGAACATTTTCATACAATTAATTATCTGAAGCCAAATACGCCAACAATATTGCAACAAAAAAAGCCAAA
>CAYODN010000141.1:0-1834 GCA_964402735.1 uncultured Candidatus Peribacteria bacterium
ACGATGGTACAAGAAAGCATTATTCCGATAAACGAAGAAATGCGCGAATTGCTCTTTTCGTTCACAAAAATGTACAGCTATTTCCTAACATTTAAAGATAAATTGCCCGGATTTCTAAGCGATTGCATCACAAAATGAAAAACATAAAAAAACACATAATAGGACTTCTGCTCATACTTTTCGGCTTTGGAGCCGTGTATCTTCCATACCGAGTTTTTGCGCAGGATGCAGACGAGAAGACCTACGAGAACCCAAACTATCCTTTCGCTCTTGTGAAATCTTCTTATCACGAAGCTATGAACGATCTATTCAATGAAAGGCTCGATAAGCTCTACGATATATTGGAAAAGAAGGATTTCTTTGAAGATGAAAATTTCAATGTGCCGGATGGCGTGAATTTGGAAAACTACAAAGAAAAATGCGGAGAAGAAAACGTAAGTACCTACTGCGTTTCAATGGCCGGTCTTGATATTTATATGACATATTTAAATACTCTCGCCCTTATGAAGGATAAAGTACCGGCGCGAGAACAGCAGGAAGATGAGCTTTCGCTTAATTCCGTTTACTTTGAGGTGAGTCAGAGAAATTTGGCTATCACCGATGAAATAGAAAATGCGAGAAAGGTATTTACCGCTACACTATCAGCTTACAATGAATATAGGATCGCTTATCCGGTTCATAAGAAGAATTTGGAAATAATACAGAGCCTTACAAAATATCGAAAGGCGCTTTCCTCTCTTCGCAAACTCGTTGATATGTTGCCATCAAAATTTATAGATGCCACATCGGCATATTGCAAATAATATGAAAAAAATAATACAAATCATCACAGGAATGCTCGCGGGACTCGTTCTGATTCTCTTTACGCAAAGCGCATCGGGAGCGATTAGTTCTTCCGATTTCGAGGATGAACTTATGCTCCGAGATCTTCGTTTTTCGGATATTTTCGGACCGAGAAAGGATGCTACCGATTTGTATAAACTTGTTTACAGTAATTTGTCGGTAAAGCCCGGGGTAAATGCGCTTAAAGATAGCGCACAGAAATTCGGCCTTACCGTGGCCGAAACCGAGAAGATTGTAAACGGAGGTGTGGCCGGGTTGATTCATAATCCGAGCAATGAATACAAGGATATTTCTTATGCGAAACTTTACGATGAATATTCCGCGATAAACGATTATTTCAATGAAACTTTGGACTTGTACACGCTTCGTGAAGAGTTAAACGCTATCGCCTTGCCAAATGAAATTTTCTCAAATGGAGATCTCAGCGATTCGGGCTTTGATCTTATCGATGATTTCAGGCAAATGCAGAAGATTTTATTCTCAAGCGAGAGCGAAATTTCCGCGGGATATAATTTCGACTCCGGTGTTTCTTCGCCGAATATAGATATCCTTTCGGGAAAAGAGATACAAGAATTTGGAGGGGTAAGCGGTAGTGCGGCGTCGGGTGAATCCGGAGTGGCAAGTTCAGGCTTGGCAAACGCATCTTTGGCAAATGGTGAAGGTGTTGATAGTGGAGTTGATGGTGGCGCTGAGGTAATTTCAGAGCCTTTGGTTCTAGAAGCCGATATTTGTGAAACAGACGAAGGCAATGCAATTAAAGACGCTCTTTCGGAATTTGAAGATAAGGCACTTAAAGATGCTGAAGATACGGAGGGAAATGAGGATGAAGCGGAGACGGATATGGGAGGCTCAAAAGCAAAATCGGACAATGCCGCAAATAGCGGATACAATCTTTTAACTGAAGATGGAGATATAAATCCCGCGAAGAGATCGGGTTGGGGCGGAAGTTTTTGTCCCGATATCATACCGTCCACTTCAAAGAGCGGAGACG
>CAYODN010000142.1:0-1785 GCA_964402735.1 uncultured Candidatus Peribacteria bacterium
TATTAAAGGAATCTCGTTTGTCTTCACCCAGCCGAGAAAAATAAAACGATCTTTAAACCTGCTGGCGTTCACAAGTTCAAGAAATCTTGCAAAAGTCTTATCATCAAGGCCCGCAATGGCTCCTCCTGTGGATATGAAGTTGAGATCCGGAATTTCCGCCATCGCTTTCTCAACGCCTTTGAATAATAGTTCCTCATCCACCCAAGTATTGTATCCGCCAAGCCAAAGCAAATTGAATTTTCCCGAAGGAATTTTTGCCAAAGCGCCGTGATCGACTCCGTTTTTATCGCTCAGGAAGTCCTCGGTGCCGTTTGGAATGTGGCAAACGAGTTCTTTGCCAAAGTTTGAATTATTAAGACGACCCGCCCAAGCAAGGCTTCCCAGTAGAGCATCAGCCTCGCGTTTACTCACTGCGGAAAATTTATCCGCGCGAGCAAGAATTCGTTTTTCAAACTCGAAATAGTGGGGGAGATATGAGTCGCTTTGCATTTTAAACGCCTGAGCCTCTGCCTCGGCCATAATCCAGCCGTTTAGATCGGCCCAAATCGGGGCGGAAGTATTGAGTCCGCAGGCGATATATGAAGGATAGGTATTAACGCCAAGAATTATGTCCGGTTTGAATTCGTCGTGCACTTTTTGAGCTTGCTCAAAATTTTCTTTTCCGATTCTTACTATAGAGTCATCAAATGCCTTTTCAACAGGTGCCATCTCGATGGCAACGGTTTTTATTTCAAACTTGCCCTCGCAGGCTTTTAGAAATTGATATGAACGGATCCCCGCCGCCGGTCTATTTTCGGAAATGTCTTCCGGCATAGGGGAGTTGGCAACAATAAGTAATCTTTTCATTATTTTTAGCAGTTATTAGTTTCAAAAACACACTAACATATTTAAACACAAAACCCAACACCGGAAGAGCAAAACAACCAAAATTTTACACCACCATTTTGCCCATAGGGCAAAATTATTGTACCTCACAATTACCTAAATTTTCCCTGTATCTCAACCCCCTTCCCCCCTCGACTACCCACCGCATCCGCCCACCCCCTAAAGACCCCCACAACATCCCCGAATTTGTCCAGCCCTCTCACAAAAACCCACATTTCAACACATTTCACTTTTTTGTCGAATTTTTTTTTGAAACGATTAGTCAAAATTTAAGTTATAAAAATCGAGTTTGCGAATGGAAATTAGGGCTTGAAAACAAGGAAAAAGCGCAAACAAACACACTACGCTCATTAAAAATATCGTTTTTGAAAGAAGTTTTGATTAGTCAAAATGATTGACCAGCACCATTCGCTTTGATAAATTGATCATCGTTATAATCCTACTCAAGAAATTGAAAAACAATCATTCCACAGCCAAAAACGAGACTTAAGAGATAAAAGAATCTGATAAGATTTTTGTTTTGTATTTGTACATATATTCGGAAATTTACGCTCATTGAAAAATAGCATTTTGCCCCTCAGGGCAAAATTTGTATCCCACTTCATGCGAAGCATGAAGTTTGTATCACTGTATCGATTCGATAAAGTATTACTCAACCAAGTAAAAACTTTATATATATCATTTCAGTTTTTTTTTATAAATCATTTAACCCCACAAGGTATGCGAAACTTTCGCAAAGCAATCGCGACACTTTCAGTCGTAGCGATTCTCAGCTCTCTTGTGGTATCGACAGCGTTCGCCGGCACATTCGGCGACGTTCCAGCCGATGCGTACTACTACAATGCAGTAGAGACACTCGCATCAGAAGGAATTATCGATGCCTCAAAGACATCATTCGAT
>CAYODN010000143.1:0-1779 GCA_964402735.1 uncultured Candidatus Peribacteria bacterium
TTATTATTAAGTGGAAAAACCTAGGCTTTTTTTCAATATTCATGTTGACAAAACTTATTTTTTAATTAGAATTGATAATCTTTTAATTCTAATTAGATGAAGGGAGGTTTTGATTATAGACAAAAAGGGGAGTATGTGGCTCCTAGCCACGAGGCGAAAAAAGAAAGTGAAAATGATTTTGGAGATACCAGAATTATTACTTTGGACACTTTGTCTTCCGCTCAAAAAGGTTTTGGGGAAGCGAGTAAGGCCACCGGTTTTCAAAGGTTTGCTTTTAGTAAAAAAACAAAGGCACCGACGAAAACTGAAATTGAAAAACCCATACCAAGAAGTGCTTTAGAAAACTTTCAGAGCTATATATCGTCAATTGATGGGGAGTCTAAAAAACGTGAGGAAATAATAAAATTGTTTGAACAACTTGATTTTGAAGAGACTTTAGCGTTTGTTGGTGATGAAGTTGCGAAAATCGATCAAGTGGTTTTAGAAAAAACAAAGGAGATTACAGAGGAACAAAGGGCTTTTAAAAGCACCGTCGAGCTTATTAGAACCGGCGTTGAAAGCGTTTGTAAAAGGTCAGTAAGTAGTTTTAACGTTGCAATGAATCACATTTTTACCGAATTTATAAATTTCGCCACCGGCGACAAGGATATCTTGCTTTGTGACATAACAACGGTTCAAAACACTTTTAATGAGGCGCTTTCTGAAATAGGCGGATCAAGAGGAAAAAAAGAAGTTTGCGATCAATTGTTTGATAAAATGATCGAATGTTTCGATAAATTGTCTTCTGAAGAAAACACCGGGGATCTTATTGAGGAAGCTGAAAAGATTATTAACAGCGTGAAAACACTTTTTGAATCCATTTTTCAAGATTTAATCAATGAAGTTGAGAGATGGGCTCACAGGAATGATGACGAAATAATTTTGTCTTCCGTTGCGGTGGAATCCGATTTGGCAGGTTTGGCTAAGATATGTTTGTTTGGAGCAGGAAGTGAAATGGAGACCTATCGAAAGGCTTTTGAAGAGATCAGAAACACGCCTATTGAAATTGAGAAGTATCGTTCACAACTGGGAGAGGCTCGAACCGAGAACAAGCTTAGAATTTTACTTGGGCTTGAAAGGCTTTTTTCCTTGGCCAGAGGAGAAGATGAAGGGAAAAAGATTGTATCGATTTTAACTAGGCTTGAAGCTGAACATACTGGACGCCGAGTCTGCGAGGATTCTCAGATATCCGATGCTTTGTTTTCCGAAGCTGAAATTAGGGCACTCCGAATATATTTTGTACATTTAGCGCTTTCCATTCCCAATGCCACAGAAAGTTTTATTCACAAAGAAATTGAAGAGATTATAGGTATATATAAAGACCTCGAAGGCTATTCCATTTCTCTTGAAGTCCTATCAAACAGAATACTTGCACGTATTAGGGGATCGATGATTCCAAACAATTTGAAAAAATTGTTTTTGGAACAATTGATGGAGACGGAGTATGGTCTTGTAGTTCGTGATAAATTTAGCGGTTTTTCGCTGGGTTCTTTTGAAGAAATGAGATGTTTTGATGGAAATGGCCGATGGTACTTAATGCAATCCGAGCAAAAACTAGAGCCAAACTACGACCCGATTATTCCAAATCACGACCGTGTGGGTAAAACCGTTTTTGGACTTGCTAAGCGAAAATTCACAACAACTTACGAAAATCGAAATACGGATGGAAAGAAATACCATGATTTTAGAAGCTTTGTTGATTCGCTTGCGGGTGATGAGCAAGATTTAGAAATGGCGCTT
>CAYODN010000144.1:0-1767 GCA_964402735.1 uncultured Candidatus Peribacteria bacterium
GTAAGATTTCTTCTTACACTTCACGCGGTCCCACCAATGGTGGGATTTTCGCTTTTTGGTATTCTTTTTTACCACTATAGAAATAACCGAAATTTATAAAATAATCACAAATTGAAAATAGTTCCTTTGATGTTTGCCCTCTTACACCTACCACAAATACTCTTTTGTCTTTCAATTTAACTCTCATAAGCGGAGCATAGAAATCCGAATCTCCGGAAAAAAGCAAGATTCCCGAAAATTTATTAATATCATCGAGAATATCCATAGTTATTTCCACATCAAAATTGCATTTCGCCTCTTCGATTTGATTGCATGTAAACTGAATCTGTTCGGCCAGTTCATTTAGTTTATTTTGTATTTCTTTATCAAATAACGAAAGTGTTCTTGGCTTAAACAAAGATGCCTCAGTAATTGATTTTTTTATATATTTTACTTTCTTTGTTATTAGTGTCGCCCCAGTTTTAAGTATTCGTTTGTGAAAGGCTTTTGATTTAATTAAGTTTTTCTCATCCAATCCGAAGTAAAGCTTTACTGCTTTCATTCCTTTTATGGAAAATAATTCAGAAATTACATCTTCAATTCGAAATTGCCATTTTAAGACTTTCTGCCAATGAAACATATTTGACAGGTCCAAATATGAAATCAAATAAATCTCTTTCTCTAATTTTTTTCTAACATTTCTAACAAAATTATTTTCGATTCTCATTATAAAAATTATCATTCATATTTCCCCGCGTATATTCCGGCTTGGTTTTGGCTTAAGAGGCGATCGATTTTTTCGGCCATGGGGTAGATTTGGAATGCACCGGATACGCTGGCCTTGGGCCTTCGATTGCGAGAAGTTTCAACGTAATTTTCAATGACGACGAGGCGGGTTTTTATCAGATCGAGCACTTGTTTTATGTCTTCAAACGAGTATCCGTTTTCAACAAATGAAATCAAATTTCGAAGCAGGTATGTTTGAATATCCACGAAAAGAGAATCAAGCGATTCGTCGCTGATTTTGTTCACTAAAAATCTGGATCTTTGAATGTCCCTCACAATAGGTATTAGCACGGCTTTCACAGGATTTACCCAGGAATTTGTGAGCTCCTTTAAAGACAAATAAATGCTTGAAACCTCGGGCGAAAGAAAATGCTCAATCGGAAAGCCCTCATCAATAAATTTGTATGCGGATTTTTCTCTTAGCCAATCTTTTTTTAAGAAATCAACACTCGCTTTTAAAGACTGAATTGTTGTCATCGAATCGAACAATTTTGGAACACTTTCATCCTCGCATTCGGAAATTTCATCAAGTAGTGTGTCCCCTATTTCGGATGTTTTCAAAAGTATTTCATCAGAAATCGGAACGGATGGACTCTGCCGATACTTAATTGTTTGTGGAGCTTCATTTATTTTATGCATATTGTTTGGTTAAATCTGAAATAAGCATAAATCAAAAAATTGAAACTCAAATTTTTCGGAAAATTTAAAAAAATCTTAGGCTTAAAAAAGCCCTTTTAAATCAAATTTCCCGTTGTTGAATTCAAAACAACAATTACTTTTTCCTACCGTTTTTTTCCACAAGGCGTTTTTTGCTCGTTTGAACAACCATAATCGACCTCTCGAGGTGGCGGATCAAATCGTTTAAATCAGATAAATTCATGTGGCCTTCGTTGGATAAAAAATTCATAAGTGAAAAACATGCCTTTTTTAAAACCAGTTTTCCGCTTTGAGTTTTGTTTGCGGAAAGACGAGTGCGTATTTTCAGAAGAATTGATTTTCTTT
>CAYODN010000145.1:0-1732 GCA_964402735.1 uncultured Candidatus Peribacteria bacterium
GGAGTACTGGAACAGCCATAGTGGAAATATTTTTTTGTGTCTATCTAAAGGTAAGGACAAGTTAATTGAGGAAACAAGCGAAGTTACAGGTGACTATTTTTGTTCATCTTGTAATTGGTTCAGAAAGGTAAGCACAAGACGATGCGATGGCAATGGAATCGCAGTAAGATGTACAAGTGGTAACTGCACATATTATCCAGTCTTTGATTTAGATAGATGGGGGCAAGTCGACATTGATTAAGATGAATAATTACATCCGACAACAGCGTTTATGCGGTTCATTCGCTCTACTTCGTTGTGCTCAATTCACCCATATTTGCTGACAGTACCGCTTTGCGATATTATACAGGCAGCAAACATCGCCTATACCCGGACGTTAGCCAACATCGCTACGCTCGTTAGCCAACATCGCTACGCTCGTTAGCCAACATCGCGCAACTTCCATCGCTGTTATCCTCCTCGCTTCGCTTTCGTCGTCTAACAGCGACTATCCAAAATAGCACTGTTAACTATTTTGATGGTAAAAAATCTTAAATTTTGTTTTTCTATAGAAGAAAAATAATGTTCTTCTTATGACAGTCAAAAATAAGAATAAACCCTTATTTTTAATATCAAAATTTTATATACTGAAATTGCATTATCAAAATATAAAGTCCATGGATAAAAGGAAAATAATTTATGCATTTATAGATAGTCAAAACCTAAACCTCGGAACATCTAGAGATGTGATTAAAAAAGGCAAAACGGTTTATAAAGGTTGGAAGCTGGATTATAAAAGATTCCGAGTATATCTTAAGGATAAATACCAAATAGAAAAAGCTTATCTATTTATAGGGTACAAACCCGGAAACGAAGCTATGTACACCCACCTTCAGAATATGGGTTATATATGTGTTTTCAAACCAACGCTAGAGCTCACCGAAGGTAAGACCAAAGGCAATGTCGATGCGGAACTGGTTTTACATTCCATGATTGAATTTAAAAATTTCGATCGTGCAATAATTGTTTCGGGCGATGGAGATTTTCATTGCTTAATAGAATATCTTATTCAAAACGATAAATTGGAAAAAGTTTTAGTGCCAAATGAATTCTGCTATTCATCGCTATTTAAACATTTTAGTACTTCCGGAAATAACATCTTAAGCTTCGTGAGCCAACTGAAAGATAAACTGGAATATAAAAAGAGAAAATAAAAAAGCTCCCGTCGGGACTAACCCCTTAGAGAACTTTTTCGTCGTGATTATGTATCGATAATATCACAGTTCAGAACCGAATTCAAGAATTTTTATGCCGAGGTCAAATTTCCAACGTAACTCTTTTGTTCTGGTTTCTTGAACTCAGCAATTTTCCTGTTTCCATCTTTCAATTTTTATGTTATGAAATACTTTGTATTTTTACCGCTTATGAAAACCGAAATCATAAAATTAAGCTCGAAAAAACCGAACGAAAAGCTCCTCAAAGAAATTTCCAAGCAAATTTCAGACGGAAATCTTGTCGCTTTTCCCACTGAAACCGTCTACGGCCTGGGCGCAAACGCACTTGATGATAAAGCGGTGAAAAAAATCTTCGAAGCCAAAGGCCGCCCCTCGGACAATCCCCTTATCGTTCACATTTCCAAATTTTCCGACCTCAAAGATCTCGTTGAAAAAATCCCAGCCTCAGCCAAAAAACTCACTTCGAAATTTTGGCCCGGGCCCCTCACTATCGTTCTGAAAAAGAAAAAAATCGTCCC
>CAYODN010000146.1:0-1725 GCA_964402735.1 uncultured Candidatus Peribacteria bacterium
GTTTATTTTGCGTTTACCCAATCCACGCGATTCTATCACCTCGTTTATTTTCCCGGTGAATTCTTTCTCTTTTTCAAGGCCGCTCGCCTTCATTGACGCTTCTCTTGCGGCCAAAATATCGGCCTTAAGCGCCGATTCGATTTGTGTGATTTTTTCAATAGATACCAAAAGAAGCGGCACAAGGCTTTGTCTTTTCTGAATAAGTTTTCTCAAATATTCTCGATGATTTCTGCTTTTTCTTTTTAAATTCAAAAGGCTTCTTACACTCACCACAAGCCATAAGCACAGGCTGGTTGCCGCAAAAGCCGAAATCACCAAAATGCTATCCGCCATTTTTGAAATTTGTTAATAATATATCCATATATCTTAGCGCCGATCTTTCCCAAAGATACTGATCGGCCATTTTTTTCGCTAGTACCGAAGCCTCATCTCTAAATTCCTCCTCAAGCATTTTCTCCATAAAAGACGCCACCGAAGAAGGTTTTTCCAAATTCACAAATAATGCGTTTTTCCCTGCAATTTCACGATTAACTTCGATATCCGATAAAATTAGTGGTGTTCCAAGGTTCCCGGCCTCCACGATAGGCAAATTAAATCCTTCCTCTTTTGATAAATGCACAAGGGCGATTGCCCCGTCGTACAAAGCAGCCAATTCCTCGTTGCTTACATTTCCGCTAAACACAATATTTTTATGCCCTTTCACTTCATCAAAACTTTTATACATTTTACTCGAAAAAATTTTCTCACCAACTAAAACAAGCGAAATTTCCGGATGTTTTTCGGCGAATTTTAAGAATTCAGTGCACAAAGTATTCACGTTTTTCCTTTCATCATAGCCCCCCGCATAAATAAAATATTTTCGGCGACCCACCCCTGTTTTTTTTAGTAAATCCGATTGAAGCTTTTCCGAAACCGGCCTTTTAAATTCCTCTCCGGCATCATTATAAACCACTTTTATTTTGTCTTCGGGAATCTTCGCATATTTGGAAATATCTTTTTTTGAAAACTTTGAAACCGTGAAAATCAAATCCGCATTTTTAAGAGCTTTTTTCGATGCGAAATTATACAAGGAGGAAAGAATTCCATTGCTATAAGACATTTTCCAGGGGATGGCATCATGGACGATCACCGCGCAAAATTTCTTTGTTTTTATCCAAGGATTGCAGGGATAAGGGAAAAACAAAGTATCCGCCCCCCATTTTTTACACTCATGCACAAAAGAAATTTGTTCGAAATAAAGTTTTGAAAAGCCGGATGCCTTCTTTCCGTACTCTTTCATCACTTTAATCGTCACATTTTTCGGGAAAACATTTGTATAGTCGTCTTTGATTTTATCGCTTAAAACAAGCAAAAATTCCACATCCGGATAAGCCTTCGCCATTTCAAGCGTAAGATTCTTTGTCACCACGGAAATCCCCGTATATTTTTTAATAAGGCCTCTGCCGTTAATGGCTATTTTCATTTTCAATTAGTTTATCGGCTATAATTTTTGTGCCGTTTTGAAAAGATTCAAATCTCAAATTTTTATTTTCCGATGCGATTTTAACGGATTTTACAAAATCTTTCACGGAAATATTTCCGCTCAAAACCTCCCATCCGATTTTTTTCGAAAACAACTTAGCATTTTGCAATTGATCTCCTCGTCCACTACCCATCGGAATAATCAGCGCCTTCTTTTTAGCTATCGCAAGCTCAAAAAGCGCATTCGCTCCGGCCCGACTCACC
>CAYODN010000147.1:0-1702 GCA_964402735.1 uncultured Candidatus Peribacteria bacterium
TTGACACCAGCGACACCGATGCCGACGGGTCCGAAACACAACAAGATTGTTTCGACAAAGTCTCAACTGTCCTTGAAGAAATTTCGGGAAATTGTGAGCCTGTATCTTGCAATGAAGAGATATCAACCGGCGAATTCAACCTTTCCGTAAAAGGGGATGTGTCAGACAAATGTGTATATAGCATAAAGAAAGCCGGATATCCGGATCGGTTCACATTGACATTATCCTCAGAAACGGAAGAGGTAAAAGGCACAATAAACCTTGGAGAACTGACATCAGACGGTGCAGTTGATATAAGCACAATAACGGGAACCAATGTTGAAGCGAGAATCACGGAAGACGGACACAAAGCAACAATCAGGGTGCCTGTGGAAGGCTTTCCGGGAGAAGTGGAAACAGGATCCGAAGGAAGCGATTTCTCAACAATGGCTTTCATAAGGGATGGTCATTTCATAATAAGAGTAACTTCCTACGAATCGGAGGTAAGAACGGTATATCATGGCCTCGAAGCTTCATTGGATATCGGAACAACAGAAGATGGATCGAATAAGGTTGAAGGAAACACGGAAGAGTATGATGTGACTTATATCTTGAATTCGGAAATCCCCGAATTGCCCGATTTTGGCGACTTATCCGAAAGCCAACCGGAACAAAACGATGTCGGGGAAATCAGTGAAAGAAAAGACACAAAGGGCGAAGATTGCGGATGTAATATCAATAATGAACCACGAAGAGATTTTAGACTGGCAGCAAAGGCCGCATTGGCATTGTTTATGGCCGGGATTTTGATACCGCTGAGAAGAAAGAATAGAAAATAATCTTAAAAAATTAAAAGGCCCGGAATCAAAATTCTCGGGCCTTTTTTAATTGTAAATATTTAATATTCTTCCCGGTTTTCTTCGTCAGGAAAAAAACTTATTGCAATAGCAATAATAGATAAATTGTTGTTTTATCAAAGTCGGGAAAATTATTTTAAGTTCACCTTCTTTTTATTTAGCCGAAAATCACTCATAATTTCTTGCCGGAAAGATTTTTTGCACCAAAGATTTTTCTATTCAAAAATATCACCGTATTCATTTTTTATAACATCAGTTTTAAAAAGAAAAGATTGTCCACAATAAAATATTTGAATGTTTTTAAAACCCCTAGGGAGATTGTCTATCAACAGAACTCCATCAGGATTAATAAAACTAACGCCTTCGTAGAGTGTTCCCGCAAATTCATAACTAAAAGTGATCGGTAAATCTTGAGAAAAATTAGAAATAAATACCGCATAAACACCCTCATTATGAACGAAATAATAACCAGGAAACAATTCGAAATTAGAAGGTTGATTGTTTTTGTCATACAGGGGAGTACTGCATATACCTTCGTCATCGGGAGGCGCTTCTTCAGAATAATTACAGGAACTCAAAACAAAAAAAATGTTCAATAATACGGTTCGACTAACCGAATTTATTCTATGACCAATTTTGTATTCAGTTAAAATCCCCGACGATTTCTCGGTTGTATGTTTTGATGAATTGTTGTTTTCATGTTCCAACAAAGACTGCAATTAGTAGAATAATAATTACACAAAATACTTTTTGATAAAAAAAAGACTAGAAATCAACAAACTCAGGTTCTTGGAGCATCTTTTCTAAATCCAATCTCTCTTCCACGATAGCACCTTCCATTTGATAAGAAATAACAGCAATTTTTG
>CAYODN010000148.1:0-1695 GCA_964402735.1 uncultured Candidatus Peribacteria bacterium
ATTTTTTGGGTATTCACAAGTATTTTTGCGGCTTCCACAAAAGATATTTCGTTTCCCGGTTTAAAATTTCCGTCACTGTAACCTTCCACGATTTTTTGGCGGAATGCGAAACAAACAAAGGGCGAAAACCACTCGTTTTTCACATCAGTGAAACAATAATTATATGAACCGATTTCTTTTTCGGTGTATGCGGAATTTAGAATCATTTTTAAAAACTCTGCGCGATTTATTGTATTATCAGGCTTAAAAGTGCCATCCGGGTAGCCGGAAATTATTTTGTTTTCAAAAAGATAGGTGATGGCGGTCTCGTATTTGTGATTATTTATGTCGGTGAGGTGATCCGGTGGGGTTTGAGGAGCGGGTGAATCTTCCGGATTTTCGCTTTCTTCCGTGCTTGAGTCCGTGTTGAAAATCGAGTCTTCGTTTGAAGAAGGCGTGTTGTCAGTTGTTGTGGTGCTTTGTTCGTTAAAAGGCTTATCCGTAGCGGAAACGAGCCATTGGCCGATCCAGCCCTCCGTGCCGTCTGTTCTTCTGATTTGATAGTAACCGTCAGTGGAAGCGATGATTTTCACTACTTCACCAACGGGTAAGGTGGTGATGACCGTGGAAGTTTCCATGCAGGGGATACTGCGAACACGGGCACCTGTTGTGACTACTGCGTTCCAGTCCTGTGTAAATGGGATCGTGCATGCAATCTTCGGCGTGGGCTACGGAAAGATTAGAGAGAAATGTTAGCGAAAACAAAATTGCCAGGGAGAAAAGGATTTTTTTGAGCATACTTTTTTGTTAGTTGATGAGAATATAACAAAAAATGAGAAAATGGAAAAGGCGGCCTTTAAAATGTAGCCTTAAGTTTGAGATTAGTCTTTTTGAATATTATTGATTAGATCCGTTAATTCTTTTTCAGTCAGGGGGAACTTAAAAAAATCAAATCCTTGAAAACCTTGCGCTTTCTAAAACAATTCTAAGGGCCGTGTCGGGAGTACCAAGAAAAGTGTTACTTTTGAGCCTGTTTTCTTAGATTTAAATAGTTTAAATATGCTTGTTCATCACTTAGCATTTCAGAATATTTTGCCTGTAATGCGCAATTCATAACGTCTAATTGTTCCTGTGTGAAGGTTTTTGGTTCACCATTTTCATAATATGACATTATGTTTGATATATCGGGTGCATATTTTTCACCATTTGGGTCAACTGCGCTACACTCTCCGGTAAACTCACACCCTTGATCTGTTTCTATCCCAGATATTCCCGGATCTGCGGGTGTTGAACATAAAAAATCTCCGGTATATGAACAATTTTCATTACTTACAAGGGATTGTCCCAATGATGTTTCAAATGGATGTAACAATCCTAAAAAATGACCCATTTCATGTGCAAGATTTCCATCATGACGGGTAAAAATGAATATAGCTTTTTTTTCTTTAAAAAGGCCACTTTCCAAATCCCAAACCAGCCCTCCAATTGTTATTGCGTCTTGCAAAGCAGTTGTGGGAAACAATTTATTAACAAAATAAATATTTATTGAATCTGCAATGTTATTATCGATTACATAATCCAAGATATTACCCCGATCAAAATCTTCAAATTTTAAATCTTTGGGAACTGATAATTTGCTTGTGTAATGTACGGTTTTGGGGAAAAATGTGATATTCAAGTGTTTGTACAAATTATTTAGAAAATCTATTTTTTGTT
>CAYODN010000149.1:0-1593 GCA_964402735.1 uncultured Candidatus Peribacteria bacterium
TGCAACACACTCTTTTTCAACTCCTCCAAATTTAAAAGTTTTTGCTGATAAATGGCTTCTAATCTTTTAGTTTCGGCTCGAAGGGCATCTAATTGGCTGACTATGGTTTGTTGTTCCTTGAGTGGAATAAAAGGAACTTGAGAATCTGTAATTGCCCCAATTCCAACATTACCTTGGCCAACTGTTCCTGTTTCATTTGCAAAATATTGGTCTTTGAAAATATTTGTCCAAGAGAAATAAAGGAAAAATTCAGGCAAATATTCTTTCTTAAAACGAATTGCAGCGATTCGCTGATTTAATAAATAGTTTTCTTTTTCAATTATTACAGTAAAACCATAGTCGCGTTTATTCTTTGTGCCTGTTTGAGTTATGATTACATCTTTAGGTATTAAAAGTGCTTTTGATAAAGCTTTCGCATCTAATTCTTCAATAAAAACAGGACTTTCATTTTCCCTTATTATTCCTGGGCGAACATTCCCCATTCTGATAACTTGATATTTACCTTCCTTTGTAAAATCACCACTTTTGAATGAATACCCACCGATTACTTTTGCTACTTCAGAAATTCTTTTCGTTTCTCTCTCTTCAAATAATTTCTCAAACACCCCCTGCAGATAGCTTTCAAAAAGTTCTTTGGCGTTTTTGAGGTTTTGTTCGGCATTGGCTTTTGCCCTGGCTATGGCGGCAAAGGCTTCATCTAATATGGAAACGATGTGATTTTGCTCTTGAATTGATTTTGGATAAGAAATCTGAATATTTCTAAATGCAGGGACATCAAGATTTCTTTGTGCTGTTCCCCTTGATAGCGAATAAATATGGTCGTTAAGGAAAAGCATTTGTAAGTTCAAAAAATCAGGAAGTAACTCTTTATCATTCTTAGGCTTTACTGTTAGTCCGCTATCGTTCAGAAAAAATTTACCTTCTACAAATCTTGTGCATTGAGCTGACATTGCGAAACGAGCTACAACCAAACAATCTTCACGGTTAAAAGTGTCCATAAAAAATGTAGCACCACCGCCACCATAAACAGGATAAATTTTGCCACCATCTCTTTTTTGAACTACTCTTGTTCCGTATTCTACTTCACAAGCATCATCAAGTCTTTTTAATTCCCAACCTTGCTTCATATTAATTCCAAAATTGAGTTAAGGATTTCGGCACTTTCTTCGTCCAATGCTTTCATTTCTTCCAAAATGGCTTGTGGCTGGCGTAGGGCAGCTTCTTCTTTTTTATTCGGGTTTTTTACACTCAAATCAAAAGTGTTTTGGTCAATGTCTTTTACATTTACCGTCCAAGAGTTTTCGCTATCGGCAAAGGTTTTTTGTAATTCAACAAATTCTGCCAAATCGTTTTCGTTCAGTGGGTTGGTCTTGCCCAAATTGCGGTCGAGGTTCAACTGGTAAAACCAAACCTTTTGCGTGGCTTTGCCTTTTTCAAAAAACAACACAACGGTTTTTACGCCTGCACCGGTAAATGTGCCACCGGGCAAATCCAACACGGTATGCAGGTTGCAGTTTTCCAACAAGGTTTTACGTATTGCAACCGTGGCATTGTCGGTATTGCTCAAAAAGGTGTTTTTGATTACCACACCTG
>CAYODN010000150.1:0-1578 GCA_964402735.1 uncultured Candidatus Peribacteria bacterium
ATAATTACTGTGACGGATGGTTGGGCTTGCATTAGCGGTTCGTTGAAGCCTTTAAAAGGATCTTCCACAGGGCTTATTATGAAGCGTAAAGATTTTATACTGCTTCGTTTTGGTGTAATCGGCACAAATTGGCTTGTGTTCAATTCAAAAGGTTTATCCAAATCTTTGAATGTCGGTAAAAAAATACCTTTGTCTCTTACATCAACATAATCGATTAAACCCTCAACATTGTTACAATTATACTCATCAAAACATGTCCATGTGTCGATGACTCCGTTTTGGTCGATATCAAGGCCACGAAGTTTTATCATGCCAACGGCGTAATCGTTATCGCCCGTTTTGCCTGTTTTCTTTTTGCCCAGAATTGTCTTCTGCGTACCGGTTGAATCAATTAAAAAAAGTTCATCCACATACCCGATATATTCATCGTTGCATTTTTCGGGAATGTCCTGTGGGAGATCACAAAAGGCATTGGAACGAATGTAATCCGAGGCAGCGTTTTGAAATGGATTCTCGCCGGTATTCAAATCCGTGGCAAGAGTGTAAAAAATTTCACAATCATCAATTTCGGCATTTTCCGGATAGGAACATTCAACGCCGAGATTCTCCGGATTTTTGGTCTGAGCGTCGGTAAGGCTTTTTCCCGGGTCGTAAAAACGGCTGGAATATACGCCGTAATTCATTCCGAAATAGCCGGGAGTACCGCTACTTTGCACTACATATTTATTGAAATATTCTTCATAATCTATGGCACCTGCGCTGATTAAATTTGAAATCTGTTGAAGAATAATTTTTCCGTCTTCATAAAACACTTCCTGAACAACGGATTTTTTTTCGAGATTGATGATGTCCAAATAAATAGTTGAGGAAATTGTGGCGACAATGGCAAATAGGCTTACGGCAACCAAAATTTCGGGAAGTGTAAATGCTTTATTTGAGAGAAAATTTTTCATAATGATTTGTATTCTTCGGGAAGGCCCGATACTTGGTTTATTACAAGATGGCGCACAAGAACCTCATTTTCCAAAGATGAAATTTTTATGTCGATATAGTTTTTGGCGCTTTTTTCGATAGGAAGATTGGCTTGGCCCGGTAATTCGGTTTGAAAAGCCTTAAAATCTCCATCCACTTTTTCGTAATAGAAGGCTAATGGAAAGGTGAGAGGGGTAGTTTTGTCTATTCCTTCATAAGCCAATATTTCGAATTTATCGTTTGGAAGGATATAGTCCTTTGTTATGTTTATCGTATCTGTTTCCTTGTCAAACTCATATTCATTTCCGATATCCGCAAACATTCGAATATGATAATCATTTTTGTTTTCTTCAAGAAAAATTCCAAATCTCTCCGGGGTTTCTCCACCGAGGGATGCATTTGTAATCGCAAAAGATCTGGCTGTGCGAAATACCGATTGTACATTTTTGAAATTCGTAAAATACACAAAATTTCGCATTGTATTGAAATACATGCCAACGGCGATAGTGCCAAGAAGCATCACGATTGTGACAACGATGATAAGTTCGACGAGTGTAAAACCTTTTTTCATAGGAAATTTTTTCGCAAGCACAGTATAGTTGACCT
>CAYODN010000151.1:0-1557 GCA_964402735.1 uncultured Candidatus Peribacteria bacterium
ATTTTTTCCAAATAGGGACACTCCCTTTTCATTAAAACTACCCAACGGAAAGACAATGCAATCGAAAATCTGCCAAGACAACGGCAAAGCCCTTATGTCTTACTCCAATCGCGAACTTGGCGAATGGATACTTCGAGAAGTATTAAATCTCAAAGAAGGAGAACTTTTAACATACGAAAAGTTAATATTACTGGGAATAGACTCTGTAAGAATAGATAAAATAAACAACTCAAATTTTGAAATAAATTTTGCAAAGACAGGTAGTTTCGAAAAATTCAAACAATCTCTAAACTAACTCACAATTTTCCCCACACTCTCTTTGTCGTCAAGTTTCGTAAGGGGGAGATAATGTTTTTCCGAACTGACGACTGGGCAATTTATTGCATTTGCCGGTACGGCAAACGGTCGCAGGAGGAAAAATGTTATCTCCCCCGACACAAGCTAAAAACAAACAAACCAATCGACGGAGGATAAATTTAAATTTTCAAAATCTAAGATTAGTTATTACAATAAATCTGATTTTTCATCGATTACACCCAATTTCTCTTGCATTTTAAAAAAACTTACTATAATTTAAGCCCACTTAATAAAATAATCTTATTATGCCAACGATTAATCAGTTAATAAAGCGCGAAAGGAAGACGCCAAAGAGAAAATCCAAGGCACCGGCACTGCAATTCGGCTTTAACACCCTAAAAAACAGAGCAACAAGTTTGGGAAGCCCTCAAAAAAGAGGTGTTTGCACAAAAGTTACAACAATGACTCCTAGAAAACCAAACTCCGCTCTCCGAAAAATCGCGAAAGTGAAGCTCACAAACGGAATGGAAGTAAACGCATACATCCCGGGCGAAGGACACAATTTACAAGAGCACTCGATCGTTCTTATCAGAGGAGGTCGTGTAAAAGATTTACCGGGTATCAGATACCACATCGTTAGAGGAAATCTCGATACTACAGGCGTAAACGGACGCAAAAAAAGCAGATCGAAATATGGCACAAAAAAGGGAAAATAACATAACCAAATCATGAACAAATCTAAAATTAAAAAATTTATTCCGGAGAATTCCTCTCCAATGCAGGAAAAGTTTATTAATTGCATTATGAAAGACGGCAAAAAATCGGTTGCCAGAAAAATCTTTGAAGACACGATGAAAATCGTTAGCAAGAAATCTTCATCCGATCCTGAAAAACTATTCGAACTTGCAATCACAAACATCAAACCTCAAATGGAAGTTAAAGCAAAAAGAATCGGAGGTGCTGTTTACCAAGTTCCAAGAGAGGTTCCACCTGCACGCCAACTCACACTCGCCTTCAGATGGATTCTTTCAGCAGCAAGAGGAAAGAAAGGATCAAACATGGCACAAAGCCTAGCTGTTGAAATCATCGACGCATCAAACGAAACAGGATCTTCAATCAGAAAAAAAGAAGACACCCACAAAATGGCCCAAGCAAATCGCGCTTTCGCCCACTTTGCAAAATACTAGAACTCAAAAAAACTTTCCAATGACCTCCTCCCCGGGCTAAAGCCCGGGGTTTCCAACTTGGCATGCAAACCTC
>CAYODN010000152.1:0-1541 GCA_964402735.1 uncultured Candidatus Peribacteria bacterium
AAATATGACATTGATCTTTCAAAAGAAATAAATTTCTATCGCGGCAAGGGGTGCGATTTCTGCAACGGGACGGGGCTTAAGGGCAGGATGGCGGTTTTTGAAGCCGTGCCTGTGAATGAAAATATAAAAAATATCATAGTGGAAAAGCGAGGCAGCGAAGAATTGATAAACAAAGAAAGGCAGTCGATGGGGCTTATTACCATGAAACAGGATGGAATCTTAAAAATAATAAAGGGATTCACCACTATCGAAGAGATAGAACGGGTGACGGAAGGCAGTATCGCTTTGGTGGAAGAGAACGATTAAGCTCACAAGTTGCGAATAATTTACTAATATGCGAATACACAATTAATGTAAAATCAAATTTTGTGTATTGGCATATTCGTAATAAATTAAACTAGCAATTCGCAAACAATTCTATGGAACAAACAAGCAAAAAAAGGATTATGATTGTCGAGGACGATTCTTTCGTGATGGATATTTATCAGATGAAACTTTCGCAGTCCGGGTTTGAAGTCATTTTGGCTTCTAACGGGCTGGAGGCGGTAAAAAAATTGGAAGAGGGAAAAGACGCGCCGGATCTTATTCTGCTTGATATAATTATGCCTTATATGGACGGATTGGAAGTTCTAAAAAAGATCAACGGAAACGAAAAATTCAAAAAAATTCCAATCATATTGCTCACCAATTTAAGCCAGAGGGAAGAAATAGAAGAGGGGATGAAATTGGGCGCTAGGGATTACCTCATAAAATCCCACTTTACTCCGTCGGAAGTTTTGGAAAAAATTAATAATTATCTTAAATAGATGGTTCATGCCGAACAAAAAATAAAAAATCTTTTGAGGCTCGTTGCCCAGCAAGGAGCGTCAGACCTTCATCTTAATGTCGGGCGCTATCCGACTTTAAGAACGGACGGCCGGCTCGTTTCGGCGAATCAGGACAAGGCGCTTACTCCTTCCGAAATCAAGGATATCTGCGATGTAATCATGAAAGAAGAATCCAAAAAAAAGCTTTTGGACGAAGGCCAGGCTGATTTTTCCTATAATTTCGAAGATAAGGCGAGATTTCGCGTCAATGCTTTTTTTCAACAAGGATATTTAGGGGTGGCCTTTCGCTTGATTCCCAAAGAAATAAGAAGCCTCAAAGAGCTGAATATGCCGGAAATACTTTATGATTTCACCAAATTTTCGCAAGGGCTTTTTCTGATTGTCGGTCCTGTGGGACATGGAAAATCAACTACGCTAGCCGCTCTCATAAACGAAGTAAACCACAACCAGGAGAAACACATAGTGACGATCGAGGATCCTATTGAATATGTGTATGAGCAGGACCGGTGCATAATAAGCCAGCGGGAGGTTTATCAGGATTCCAAGAATTTTCAAACAGCTTTGAAAGCGGTTTTTCGAGAAGATGCCAATGTAGTTCTTATCGGCGAAATGAGGGATCTTGACACCATAAGCACTGCTCTGACTGCTGCGGAAACCGGACATCTTATTTTTGCCACGCTCCACACCAATGATTCTCCCCAGACCATAGACCGT
>CAYODN010000153.1:0-1537 GCA_964402735.1 uncultured Candidatus Peribacteria bacterium
GTCCTGTGGAGCACAAGCGCCCTCGCCGACGTCAACCGCCGCGTCAGCGAAGGGTTCACCATGATCAACATGAGCACCCCCGCAGCCTGGAGCTACCTCAAGAACATCCAGCACAACCCGAATTTTTTCACGGTCCTACACTAATGCAAAAGTAAATATAGATTTTTTACATAAACATGTAAGTTTATGAAGCTAAATAGCATTTATTGCTTGGCATAAGCTTACCATATTATAATAGTTAATGCATCATATTGTTCATTAATTTTTTTCGTTCTTCTTGATCGGCGAAACTTGCCTAGTGGGCTTTTTCGGGTAGTTCTGTTCATTAATTTTATTTTTGTTCATATTTTTTATTGGAAATAGTAAGCTTTTCCCTTGTGTGGAATCGCAGAGATGTGCTAAAATTCGTTTAAGAAAAAGATTGTAATTTTTTACGAGGGAGTGCTTGTTTATAGCAAAAGCAGATGCTTCCAATTGACTCTTTGTCTTTGAAAATATGCTAGAGAAGATGAAGAAAGATATCTTGTCATTTGTATTTTTTAAGCTCAACTTGCAATATTATCGAATAATAAACATGCCTTGTTTATTAAAACCAGAGAATGTGGGGTGATTTTTTGAATTTGATTCGAGGGCAGAAGGTGAAAATCGAAGAGCTTGCATCATCGGAAAAAGTGGAAATAGGAATCGATTTGAGTTCTAGTTGTCCAGTTGTAACTTGCTGTTTGGGTCTTGATTCAAACGGGAAAATCCCAGAAAAAGGGTATCTTGTGAGTTCTTCTCAAACTACTTCTCCGTGTCAGTCCATATGTCTAGCAGGCGGTAAGTATGGTAGTAAGAGTGTTTTTGAAGTAGATTTAAAACGCTTACCAGAAAGGATCCAGAGGGTGGTTTTTGCTTTTGCTTTGGAAGGCACATGCGATATTTCCTCTTTAGGTAATAGTGCAATAAAGTTTTTTTCTAAAGGAGAAACCGTGGCTCAGTTCTCCTTTTCGGGAAGTGATTTTAACTCTGAAAAAGCCATAATGATAGCGGAGCTGTACCGCAAAGATGTTTGGCGTTTTGCAGTAAGCGCTCAGGGGTTTAGTGGAGGGCTAGCTGCAATGCTTGATCACTTTGGTGGGCAAGGTTTGACTATAACGCACGCGCCTGTTGTCTCTCCAAAGGTTAGTCTAAGCAAAGTTACGTTGGAGAAGAGAGGCGAAAGCCAAAAAGTTGATTTGGGAAAACGAGACTCAAAAAAACCTGTCCATATCAATCTTCAATGGGATGAAGGAAAGCAAAAACGTGGGTTATTCGGTGTGTTTTCGTCTTCGGATTCAACAGACCTTGATCTGGGATGTATGTTTAGGTTGAAAAACGGAGATATGGGTGTTATTCAGCCCCTTGGCGGAAACTTTGGTGACAGTGAAGATATTCCCTTTATTTTCCTCGACAAGGACGACAGAACTGGCAGCGCGTCAGACGGGGAAAATATGTATATTTTCAAGCCGGATTTAATTGATTTTTCCGCGAAGATTGAATCGGGAGCGACATGGAC
>CAYODN010000154.1:0-1501 GCA_964402735.1 uncultured Candidatus Peribacteria bacterium
AAAGTCTGATAAAATATTGTTTATTTTTGGCATAGGTATTGATAGAAGTCAGCCTGATCGGAATATTTTTTTTGATAATCAGAATATTGTTGAATCTTTTTAAAGCCAGCTTTTTGTAAACAATCCAATAATTCATCTTTTTTAAAGGGATAAAAAAACAGGACACCTTGTTGTCCTGTTTTTTTGTGAATATATTGAAAAGTAATTTTTTTGTTGGAAATTTGAATCGGTGTTGATTTTACATTATCACCGCAATAAACATATTTTTTTGAGTAGGGGAATGTGCCGGTTTTTAGAATTATATCTTTTTGATCTAAAATTTTTTGGTAGTTTCTTTCATCAATCATTAGAATCCCCCCTTTCTTTAAAATACGCAGAAAGTTTTGCAAAGTTTTCTCCTGATCTTTTTTCTTAAACAGATAGGTGAAAGAATTACCCAAACAAGTAATGGCATCAAAATAATTGGCCGGTAAATGTTGATCTAATTCTCGCCAATCATAAGTTTTTAGCTTTAACTCCACGTTATTTTGTTTGGCGTTTGCTTGAGCTTTTTTTTGAAATTCAGGATCAAGCTCATTGCTGATCACTTGTAATTTATTTTTCAAAAGATAGATGGAATCGGCCCCATCGCCGAGACAGGCATCAAAAATGTTTTGGCAATTGTGACTTCTTAGTGTTCTGAGAAGCCAGTGGTTTTCGCCTTGGCGTCGTTTTTTCCAGTCAATAAAATCGCCCCACATATCAACTAAAATTTTGGAATTATAGTTGTGATCGGTGTGGTTTCTCATAATATTTTTGAGAAGGAATTATTTCTATTATACTACTATTTCTTTGTGAATGTAAACCCCAAAAACGCTTGACACAAGTCAGATAATTGGGTTTAATATCCACAGTTCATTAACCGAGGCCTTGCGCCTCAGAAGGAGGATTTTTGATGAAAAACAAAATGAAAACCGGCAAAGCGGTGGTTGTTCGGAAGTTGTTCCTGGAGACCGACAGCATCTACGTCCACCATACCGCCATCGAAGCCCGCCAGCCGGTGGGCAGTAAGGGCGTGGTGGCGGAGCCGGTGCCCCTGCACGACAGCCAGCTCTGGTTCGTGAAGATGGACAACGGCAAAAACGCCGTCTACCACGAGGGCGAGTTGGAGCAGCTCAAGTAGGACGGTCGACGCGATCGGTTTTTCACAGTATCGGATTTAGGTCCGATTTTTTTTATCTCCAAAAGCATCAGCAATTAAATTAAACAGTGGGGCGTTATCATCATTACTCACACGAATACGTAGATTGCGTACAAAAGCTTCACTGTCACTTGGCCAGCCGGCTTTTTCCAAAATGTCGCGATGATCGTCTAATAATTGTTGCAGGGCATTTTCATCGTAGGCGAAAAGTGCTCCATGGTAAGCGATTCTACTTTCTTCGACATTTAGTTTAATGGTTTTTAAGCCTTTTTGACGAAGTTCCTGGGCCAGTTCATCGGGATTGACGTGGCAAACATCAGT